>CAVKZO010000022.1:0-22576 GCA_963661135.1 Lachnospiraceae bacterium
AAACTACTGGTGAGATAAGATGTTCTAAACGTCTCACATCAATTGAAAGCTAACAATTTTTAAGATGAAATTATTAAAAAATTACTTTAAAAAAAATACGAATTTGTTATAATATTTTCTTGCTTTCAAAGAAAAGATGATAAAAAAATAAAATTTTCTTGACCTATTATATAAATATAATATATAATTTCATTGTTTTACGGTTGCGGTGATGTGCGAGGTTGCTGATACACCCACAGGCGTTGTCATGATGTGTCGTCAGGTAATTCGCATTGAGCAATTTGTAAGTGGAAAAATATGAAAGGAGAAATTCATGGCAAAAGTAAAAAGCATTAGAGTTCGTTTACAATCATATGATCACAAAGTACTCGATATGGCAGTTGAAAAGATTGTAAATGCAATTACTAAGACAGGTGCAGGTGTAGTCGGACCTATTCCTCTTCCAACGGAAAAACAAGTCTACACAATCTTAAGAGCTGTTCACAAATACAAGGATTCTCGTGAACAATTCGAAATCAGAACACACAAAAGAATCCTCGATATCACAAATCCAAATAGTGAAACTATCAATGTATTAAAGAGATTAGATTTACCTAGCGGTGTCGATATCGATATCAAGTTATAAGGAGGTAAGGCACAATGAAACAAATCATCGGACGTAAAATTGGAATGACACAAGTTTATGCTGAAGATGGAACAATGTACGCTGTAACAGTTGTTGAAGTCTTACCAAACGTTGTCACTCAAAAGAAAACCCTTGAAAAAGATGGATATGAATCAATTCAAGTTGGTTACGAAGACAAAAAAGAAAAGAACCTTAACAAATGCGAAAAAGGAATCTTCGCTAAAGCTAATGTCTCTGGCAAAGCTAACTTATTCGAATTAAAAGGTGACGAAATGACTAAATTTGAAGTTGGTCAAGAAGTAACATGTGATTTATTTGCTACTGGTGAACAAGTCGATGTTATCGGAACAAGCAAAGGTAGAGGTTATGCTGGTACCATTAAAAGATGGGGACACACAATCGGACCTAAAGGACATGGATCAGGATACCATAGAGGACAAGGTTCATTTGCTAACAATGGTAGATGTAACAACCGTGTCATTCCTGGAAAGAAAATGTCAGGACATATGGGTAATCAATCCGCAACAGTTTTAAATCAAGTAGTCGTAGCTGTTAATAAAGATATGAACTATATTCTTGTAAGCGGTGGAATCCCAGGACCTAAAAAAGGCTTAGTTAAAATTAGAAGTGCTATCAAACCTGTTAAATATCCAATGACAGTCGCTAAATTAATCGATAGAACTCCTGCTGAAGAAAGCAAATAGTAGAAAGGAGAACATATGGCAAATATCAATTTAAAAGTATATTCCCAAACTGGTAGTGAAGTTTCTACTATTAAATTAGATAAGGAAGTATTTGGTGTTGAAGTTAATGAACAAGTTATGTTCGACGCAATCATGACTTACCTTGCTAATAGAAGACAAGCTACTGCTAAAACAAAGAAGAGACACGAAGTCAGTGGTGGTGGTAAAAAACCATACAGACAAAAAGGAACAGGTAGAGCAAGAGCAGGAAGCTCAAGATCACCTATCTGGGTTGGTGGTGGAACAGTATTTGGACCTGATGGAAACCAAAACTACACAATCAAACAAAACAAAAAAGAACATAAGTTAGCATTGAAGAGTGCATTGACAACAAAAGTTAAAGATATCGTTGTTATCGACAAATTAGAAGTTGAAGGAAAAACAAAAGATGTCTTAGCTGTCTTAAAAGCATTTAAAGCTGAAGAAGCAAAAGTTATGTTAGTTAGCGAAGATGAAAAAGTTCTTCAAGGTGCTGCTAACTTAGGTAATGTAATCGTCGTTAGTAAAGATAACATCTCAGTCTATGATTTATTAAATAATGATAAAGTTGTTATTCTTGAAAAAGATATTAAAGAATTAGAGGGAGGACTTAAATAATGGCTAAAACAAAGAAAGCTACTGCTGAAGTAGAAGTTAAAGAAGAAGCTAAAGTTGAAGGAAAGAAACCTTTAATTCACGACTTCGATATCATTAAAGAACCTTTAATTACAGAAAAGAGCATGGCACAAAGTCAAAACGAAAATAAATATACATTTATCGTTGATAGCAAAGCTAGCAAGACTGAAATTAGAAAA
Source organism: Lachnospiraceae bacterium (assembly GCA_963661135.1). Classification (GTDB taxonomy): domain Bacteria; phylum Bacillota_I; class Bacilli_A; order RFN20; family CAG-826; genus Onthovivens. The sequence continues at coordinate 2,163 of CAVKZO010000022.1, forward strand.
GCTATCGAAAGAATTTATAACGTCCATGTAACTGGAATTAGCACAGTAAATAAAATTGCAAAACAAACAACAAGAGGAAGTAGATATAAAGGAACAATCAGCGGATTCAAAAAAGCTATTGTTACATTACGCCTCGGCGAAACAATTAATTTATTTGCTGAATAATTAATAACTTATATATAGGAGAAAGAAAATGTCAGTAAAAACTTATAAACCATATACTCCTTCAAGAAGAAAAATGGCTTCATTAAGCTATGAAGAAGTAACAAAAACGACTCCTGAAAAAAGTTTAGTTGTCACACTTAAAAAATCTGGCGGAAGAAATAATCAAGGTGTTATCACTTGCCGTCATATCGGAGGAGGCAATAAAACCAAATACAGAATCATCGATTTTAAAAGAAATAAAGATGGAGTCCCTGGAAAAGTATTCGCAATCGAATATGATCCAAACAGAAATGCAAATATTGCCTTAATTCATTATGTTGATGGTGAAAAACGTTACATCATCAAACCTCAAGGATTAAAAGTTGGTGATACAATCGTAAGCGGAGATGCATGTGATATCGTAACAGGTAACGCAATGTTACTTAAAAATATCCCTGAAGGTACATTTATCCACAACGTTGAGTTAACTCCAAAAAGAGGTGGACAATTATGTAGATCAGCTGGTTGTAGTGCTCAAATCCTTGGTCATGAAGGAAAATACGTTATCGTAAGACTTCAATCAGGAGAAACAAGAAAGATTCTTGAAACATGTAAAGCAACAATCGGTATCGTAGGAAATGAAGATTATAACCTTGTCAACTTAGGTAAAGCTGGTAAGACAAGATATAAAGGCGTTAGACCTACAGTTAGAGGTAGCGCAATGAACCCTCCAGATCACCCTCACGGAGGTGGTGAAGGTAAGTGTCCAGTCGGTAGAGATGCACCTCGTACACCATGGGGTAAGAGAGCTCTTGGCGTTAAGACTCGTAAAAATAAGAAAGCTTCTTCTAAATTAATTATTAGAAGAATCAATGATAAATAAGTTTAGGAAAGGAGAAAGATAAATATGGCACGAAGTTTAAAAAAGGGACCATTCGTTGACGAAAGTTTAATGAAAAAGGTCGAAGCATTAAATGCAAGCAATAAAAAAGCTGTAATCAAGACTTGGTCAAGAAGAAGCACAATATTTCCTGAATTTGTTGAACATACATTTGCTGTCTATAATGGTCACACATTCATAACAGTCTATGTAACTGAAGATATGGTTGGTCATAAACTTGGTGAGTTTGCTCCAACAAGAACTTTCAAAGGTCACTTTGGAAATAACGCTGAAGATAAAGCAGCAGCTATGGCAGCTGCTAAAAAATAGGAGGAATAGTTGATGGCTACAGAAACAAAAAAGAAAGCTACTAAAACTGAAAAAGCTGAAGTTAAAGAACCAAAAGCTAAGAAAGTAGCAAAGAAAGCTAGTAAACCTGCTGAAGCTAAAGAAGTTAAAGCAGAACCAAAAGCTAAAGTCGAAAAAGTAAAGGCTGAAGTTGTTGAAACTAAAAAACCATTAGTAACTGAAGCTCACGCTAGTGCATTAACTCTTAAAGTTACTCCTAGAAAATGTCGTATGGTCTGTGATTTAGTAAGAAACAAGAATTGCAATGAAGCTCTTGAAATCTTATTTAACACACACAAAGAAGCATCGACAATGGTCGCTAAAGTCATTAAATCTGCAATGGCTAATGCAACTAATAACTTCAATATGAATGAAGATAAATTATATATCGCTTCCATCATGGCTAGCGATTCTGTAAAAATGAGAAGATTCCTTCCTCGTGCAAAAGGTAGCGCAAGTGGAATGGTTAAAAGATTCACAAATCTCTATGTTACAGTAAAAGAAAGAAACTAATGGAGGGAAAGTAAAATTATGGGTCAAAAAGTAAATCCAGTAGGAATGAGAATTGGTCTTAATAAAGGCTGGAACTCTAGATGGTTTGCAGATAAAAAAGAATATGCAGATTTATTAAATAACGATATCGCTATTCGTAAATTTGTAGAAGCAAAATTACCTAAAGATGCTCTTCTTTCACACGTTGAAATCGAAAGAAAAAAGACAAATTCAGGTTCTTTTGTAAGAGTTATGTTATTTGTTGCACGTCCAGGTGCTGTCATCGGACAAGAAGGTGCTGCAATTAACCAATTAAAGAAAGAATTAAGCAAAGTTGTCGGCAAAGGCAATGAATTAAAATTAGATGTCATCGAAGTTAAACAACCTCAATTAGACGCTAAGATCGAATCATTAAAGATTTGTCAACAATTAGAAGCACGTGCTTCCTTTAGAATCGTTCAAAAGAAAGCTCTTGCTGAAATTAGAAAAGCTGGTGCTAAGGGTTGTAAAACTAAAGTAAGTGGAAGACTTGCTGGTGCTGATATCGCTCGTAGCGAAGGCTATAAAGAAGGAACAATGGCAATCAACACTTTAAGAAGTGATATCGACTTTGCTTCAAGCGAAGCTATGACTACTTACGGTAAATTAGGTGTTAAAGTTTGGATTTGCCGTGGTGAAAAAGTTGGTGAAGATAAACCATCAACTCCTGCTAATAAGAAAGGAGAATAACTATGTTACAACCAAAAAGAGTTAAATATAGAAGACCTCATATTATTAGATATGAAGGACTTAGCAAAGGTGGTAACGAAGTAAGTTTTGGTGAATATGGTCTTCAAGCTACTAGTGGAAACTGGGTCAGCGATAGACAAATCGAAGCTTGCCGTGTCGTCTTAAGTAGATACACTAAAAAAGGTGGAAAAGTCTGGATCAGAATTTTCCCACAAATGGCTAAAACTAAAAAACCTGCTGAAGTCCGTATGGGTAGTGGTAAAGGTAGTCCAGAATATTGGGTTGCTGTCGTTAAAAAGAATAGAGTTATGTTTGAAATCGGTGGAATTAGTGAAGCTGATGCATATGAAGCTCTTAAACAAGCTAGTTACAAATTAAATGTTTCAACTAGAATTGTTAAAAGAGTTAACAAGGAGGGTAAATAAATATGAAAATTTCTGAAATTAAAAGTAAGACTAATGAAGAATTAAATGATCAAATTTATTCACTCAAAGAACAACTCTATAACTTAAGAAGAAAGAAAGCTGTTGGACAACTTGAAAACTTAAGTGAAATTAAAAGAGTTAGAAAAGACATCGCAAGATGCTACACAGTTCTTAAAGAAAGAGAACTTGGTGTTAAATAAGGAGAAAGATTATGAACCACAAGAAAAAAATTCAAGGTGTTGTCGTTTCAAATAACAATGATAAAACAATCAAAGTTCAAACTCTTCCTTATAAAAAACATCCTCTTTATAAGAAGAGAGTTGAAAAAAGACATACTTACTATGCTCATGATGAACAAAACATTGCAAATGTCGGTGATACAGTAACAATCGTTGAATGCAGACCATTATCCGCAACAAAAAGATTCACATTAGTAAGCGTCGATAAAAAGGCTTTAACAAAAATTAAAGTTCTTGAAGAAGAAGCAATCAAGGAAGCTCTTCATGAAGAAGAAGCTCCAGCAGAAGAAAAGGAGGCTAAATAATTATGATTCAAACAGAAACAAATTTAGTAGTCGCTGATAACTCTGGTGCTCGTTCAGTAAGAGTATTCAAGATCTATGGTGGTAGCCATAGAAAATCATGTTCTGTCGGTGATATCGTCTTATGCGCTGTTAAAGATGCTATCCCTAACGGAAAAGTTAAAAAGAGCCAAGTCGTCAAAGCAGTTATCGTAAGAACTAGCTATCCAATTCAAAGAAAAGATGGTTCTTCAATTAGATTTGATGACAATGCTTGTGTAATTATTAATGAAGATAAGTCTCCAGTCGGAAGCCGTGTATTCGGTCCTGTCGCTAGAGAATTACGTGAAAAGGGTGAGGCATATATGAAGATTATCTCTCTTGCCCCAGAAGTCTTATAAGGAGGAAATAAAGATGAAACTTAAAAAAGGTGATAAAGTAATCGTCATTTCTGGAAAAGATAAGGGCAAAGTTGGAGTTATCCAAAAAGCATTACCAAGTGAAAACAAGGTAGTTGTCGATGGAGTAAATATCCATAAAAAGAGTCAAAAACCTACTCAAGCTAACCCAAAAGGTGGAGTTGTTGAAATTTTCGCTCCAATCGATGCTAGCAAAGTTGCTTTCTATGATGAAAAGAGCAAAAAAGGCGTCAAATTAGGTTATAAAGTAGATAAAGACGGAAATAAAGTTAGATTCAATAAGAAAACTAACAAAGAAGTTAAATAAAGGAGAAAGGTATGGCAGAAACAAAGAAAACTACAGCTAAGAAAGCTGCAACTTCTAGTGTAAGTGGTGAACACAAAGTAGCTACTAATAGCAATAGATTACTTGATAAATATAACAACTCCATTAAAGAAACTTTAATGAAAAAGTTCGAATATAAATCAGTAATGCAAGTACCTCATCTTGAAAAGATAGTCGTCAATGTCGGTGTCGGTGATGCTATTGAAGACAAGAAGAGAATCGATGAAGTTGTTGAAGAAATTAGTGTTATTACTGGTCAAAAACCAATCGTTACAAAAGCTAAAAAATCAATCGCTTCATTCAAATTAAGAGAAGGCGAACCAATCGGTGTCAAAGTCACTTTAAGAGGAATCAGAATGTATGAATTCTTCGATAAGCTTGTCAGCATCTCACTTCCTAGAGTCAGAGACTTTAGAGGTGTCAGCAAAAACAGTTTTGACGGAAGAGGAAATTACACTTTAGGTATTAAAGAACAATTAATTTTCCCTGAAATCAACTACGATAAAGTTAACAAAGTTAGAGGAATGGATATCGTTATTGTCACTACAGCAAATAGCGATGAAGAAGCTTATGCTCTTTTAAAAGAGTTAGGCATGCCATTTAGTAGATAATAGGAGGGAAGTATGGCAAAAACAAGTTTAAAGGTCAAACAATCAAGACCTCAAAAATTTAAAGTCAGAGAGTATACACGTTGTAAAAGATGTGGACGTCCTCATAGCGTCTATTCAAAATTCGGATTATGTAGAATTTGTCTTAGAGAATTAGCTTACAAAGGCGAAATTCCAGGACTTAAAAAATCTTCATGGTAATATAAGGAGGGAATACTATGCATCAAGATCCAATTGCAGATATGCTTACACGTATTAGAAATGCTAATGCGTTAAATCACGAAAAAGTCAGTATGCCTTCTAGCAAAATGAAGGTAGGAATTGCTACAATTCTTCTCAGTGAAGGATTCATCAACAATTTCAAAGAAGTTAAAGATAAAGATGGAAAGAAAAATCTTGAAATCGAATTAAAATATGGTCCTAATGGTGAAAAAGTCATCAATGGACTTAAAAGAATTTCAAAGCCAGGACTTAGAGTCACTGCTGATAGCAAACACATTCCTTACGTTTTAAGAGGATTAGGAATTGCTATCGTCTCAACAAGTAAAGGATTACTTACTGATAAAGGCTGTAGACAAGCTAATGTCGGTGGCGAAGTAATTTGTTACGTTTGGTAATAGGGAGGGAATATTGATATGTCACGTATTGGTAATAAAATCATTCCTATCACTGAAGGAGTCACAGTTACAGTCTCTGAAGGATTAGTTGATATTAAAGGTCCTAAAGGAGAAGATAAAATTTCATTTGATCCAAGTATTATTGGTGTCGAAGTAAAAGATGGTCACGTTCACGTCACAAGAAAGAACGAACTTAAACATACAAAACAACTTCATGGTACAACAAGAGCATTAATCAACAATGCTATCGTCGGTTGCCACACAGGTTTCGTCAAAACTTTAGATATAATCGGTATCGGTTATAGAGCTGAAATGAGAGGAAACGATGTTGTATTATATGTCGGCCATGTTCAACCTACAGTAGTTAGCCCACTTCCAGGTGTTAAAATTGCTGTAATTGAAAGTAAAAATAAAGAAGTTACATCAACAATTGAAGTTTCAGGAAGCGACAAATTCAAAGTTGGTCAAACCGCAGCTTTAATTCATGATGCAAAACGTCCAGAACCATACTTAGGAAAAGGTATTCGTTATAGAGGCGAACACATTCTTCGTAAGGAAGGTAAACGTGCTGGTGCAGGTAAGTAGAAAGGGGATTAGTTTGGTATGATTAAAATGGTTAGTAAAAATAGCGTAAGACTTAGAAAACATGCTAGAGTAAGAGCTAAAATTAGTGGTACTAGTGAATGTCCTCGTCTCTGCGTATTCAGAAGTAATAAAAACATCGAAGTTCAAGTTATCGACGATGTTAAAAAGATTACACTTGCATCATCAAGCAGTGAACAACTTAAATTAACTGATGGAAATAACGTTGAAGGTGCTAAGAAAGTTGGTGCTGATATCGCTAAAAAATGTTTAGCTAAAGGAATCGAAAAAGTAGTATTCGATCGTGGTGGCTACATTTATCACGGACGTGTCCAAGCTCTTGCTGATGCTGCTCGTGAAGGCGGACTTAAGTTCTAATAGGAGAATAGTATGGAAGAAAATAAAGTAAATACAGTTAATACTGAAGCTAAGCCAGCTGCTAAAGTAGAAGGTGAAGCTAAGAAACCATTCAAAAAAGGTCCTAGAAAAAATTTCAATAGACCTAACAAAAAAGATGCTCCTAAAGAATTTGAAGAGAGAGTTGTCTCATTAAATCGTGTCACTAAAGTCGTCAAAGGTGGTAAAAGAATGAAATTTGCTGCTTTAGTCGTCGTCGGTGATAATAAAGGTAGATATGGATTCGGTACTGGAAAGAGCGGCGAAGTCCCAGATGCTATCAAAAAAGCAGTTGATAAAGCTAAAAAGAATGTTTATACAGTTAAAATGAGTAAAGGTGGCACAATCACTCACGATGTCGTCGGTGAATTCGGTGCTACTAAAGTATTCTTAAAACCAGCACCTGAAGGTACTGGAATTATCGCTGGTGGTCCAGTTAGAGCTATCCTTGAATTAAGCGGTGTCAAAAACGTTTATAGTAAAGTTTACGGTTCAAGAACTCCAATTAATATCATCAGAGCTACAGATGCTGCATTACGTTCATTAAAGAACTATAAAGATGTTGCTACTTTAAGAAAAGGAGGTGAACAAGATGTTAAATAATCTCAAACCAACCGAAGGAAGTAGAAAAGAAAATAAAAGAAGATGTAGAGGTTTAGGAAGTGGAATCGGAAAAAACGGTGGAAGCGGAAATAAAGGTCAAAATTCAAGAGGAACTGGTAAAGTAAGACTTGGATTCGAAGGTGGCCAATTACCTTTATATCGTAGATTACCAAAAAGAGGTTTCAATAACGTAAACAATATTAAATATGCTGTTGTTAACCTTGACGTCTTAGAAAAATTTGAAGACGGAGCTAAAATTGATCTTACAGTTTTAGTATCAAAAGGATATATAGATAAGGAATTAGATGGATTAAAAGTTTTAGGAAGTGGAACACTTACTAAAAAAGTTGAAGTCACAGCTAAAAAGTTCTCAAAATCAGCCCAAGAAGCTATCGAAAAAGCTGGCGGAAAAGCTATTGTTGAGTAAGTTATTTATTGTTGTTAAAAATTAATAAATAGTATAAAATTATCTATTGTATATGAAGAAACTCGTATCTATTTTTAAAAACAAAGAAGTCGTTACTCGTATATTCTTTACGATCGCTATTTTATTTGTTTTTAGAATTGGTTGTAACATTACTTGTCCAGGAATCGACGCAAGTAAACTTACGAGCGAACTTTCAAACGGTGGAAATAATATCTTATCAATGATGAACCTTTTAGGAGGTGGAGCGTTACAAAACTTCTCCATCTTCGCATTAGGTGTATCTCCTTATATCACTGCTCAAATTATCATTCAATTATTAAGTATGGATGTTCTTCCTGCTTTAACTGAATTGAATAAACAAGGTCAATATGGTCGTAAAAAGATCGAAATGGCTACAAGATATTTGACTTTGATGTTAGCAGCTGTCCAAGCTTATGGTATTATTCAAACCGCAAAAACCACAGAATGGATCTCGTTTACTCTCGATGATACATTCTTAACTTACGTTTATGTCGTCTCGATTTTAGTTGGTGGATCGATGTTAGTTATGTGGTTAGGCGATCAAATCACTTCAAAAGGATTAGGAAATGGTATCTCTGTAATTATCTTTGCAGGTATCGTCTCATCTCTTCCTAGCCAAATATCGACAGCATTCACAAAATGGGTTATTGCAGGTAGCGCAACTCAAAACTCAGTTGAAGCTACAAAAGGTGTCTTTACGTTCATCGCGTATATTCTCGCCTATGCATTAATTATTTCATTCGTTGTATTTATTGAGTTAAGTAAACGTAAAATTCCTGTTCAACACGCTACAAGAAGCGGTGGTAGTGAGAAATTATCAAAAGCAAGTTTCTTACCTATTAAAATTAACAGTGCAGGTGTTATTCCTGTCATCTTCGCTTCTTCAATCTTGATGGCTCCTAGTGTCATCGCTTCATTCATTTCAAGTGATGCTGCTAATGCTGAATGGTTGAACATATTCATGTATAACAAATTATATAATACAGGTGGCGTCATGATGCCTTGGGGCTTAATGATTTATCTCGTATTAGTATTTGCATTCACATTCTTCTACGCAAATCTTCAAATCAATCCAAGCGCTCTTGCAGAAAACTTCCAAAAGAACGGAAGTTACATCCCTGGAGTTAGACCTGGAGCTGAAACTGAAAAGTATGTAAAGAAGGTTTTAAATAGAGTAACCCTCATCGGTGCTATCGCACTTGTATTGATCAGTGCTTTACCAGTAGTATTAACACTTAGCGGAATATTTGGAAGCGATTCAAATTTAGCACTTGGTGGAACTGGTTTAATCATCGTTGTCGGTGTTGCACTTGAACTTAATAACCAAATGAGTGGTTTAATCGCAGGAAAGAGTTACGACGAAGTAATTGGAGGTATGTAATATGTTATCAATTATTTTAATGGGTCCTCCTGGAGCAGGAAAAGGAACTAACGCAAAAAGAATCGCAAGTGAGTATAAGATTCCTCACATATCAACTGGAGATATGTTCAGAGAAGCAATCAAAAACAAGACTCCACTCGGAGAACTTGCTTCCAGTTATATCAATAAGGGACTTTTAGTTCCTGATGAAGTTACTATCGGTCTTGTTAAAGAGAGACTTTCTCAAGACGATTGTGAAAATGGCTATTTATTAGATGGTTTTCCTAGAAATGTAGCACAAGCTGAAGCTTTATCTACATTAGGAAAAGAAATAGATAGGCCAGTTAATTATGTTATCAATCTCGTCGTCGATGAATCTATCTTAATTGATAGGATCAGCGGCAGAAGAGTTTGTAAGAGTTGTGGTGCTCCTTATCACATCAAAAACATGAAACCAAAACAAGAAGGTAAATGTGATTTATGTGGTGGAGATTTATATCAAAGAAAAGATGATAATGAAGAAACTTTAAAGAGTAGACTTCATGAATATCATCTTCAAACTGAGCCACTTATTGAATATTACAAAAATCTTGGCGTATTATTCGATGTTAATGGTAGCAAAGATTTAGATGTATTATTCGCAGAAATTAAAGAAATTTTAAAGGGTGAATAAAATGCATATCATTTTAAAATCACCCCGCGAAATTGCTTTGATGAAGGAAGCGGGAAAAGTTATTATTGGACTTTTTAAAGTTTTAAAAGCCCATACTAAACCCGGTATTTCCACATATGAGCTTGATAAAATTGCTCGAAGCTACATCACGATGAATGGTGGTATCCCTTCAAGCAAAGGTTATGGAGGCTTCCCTGGAAATATTTGTATCTCTGTTAACGATGTTTTAGTCCATGGTATTCCTAGCAAGAATATTATACTTAAAGATGGTGATATCGTTTCTTACGATGTCGTCGTTAGTAAACATGGTTATAACGCAGATGCATGTAGAACGTATCCGGTTGGGAATGTTGCACCTAACGCAATCAAATTGATTAAAACTACTAAAGAATGTTTCTTTAATGGTGTTAAAGAGATTAAACCGGGTATCCATCTTGGAAACGTATCTCACGCTATTGAAATGACTGCTAAAGAAAATGGTTACACTGTAACTGAAGAATTTACAGGGCACGGAATTGGTAGAGATATGCATGAAGACCCTTACGTTCCAAACGTTGGTAATGTCGATGATGGTCCTATTTTAAAAAAAGGTATGACTATCGCAATTGAACCTATGGTAAATGAAGGTAGTGTCGATCTTGTTGTCGATAAAGATGGTTGGACCACAAGAACAAAAGATGGAAAACTTAGCGCACACTACGAAAATACGGTCGTAGTTACGGAAAATGGCTATGAAATTATCACTTTAGATGAAGGAGAAGAAGAATTTTAAATGGCAAAACAAGATGTTATAACCGTCGAGGCGATAGTTGTTGAAACTTTACCAAATTGTAATTTTAAGGTAAAGCTTGAAAACGATGTTGTGATACATGCCACTATTTCAGGAAAAATAAGAATGCATTACATAAGAATTCTTCCTGGAGATAGAGTCACAGTCGAATTATCACCTTATGATTTAAATAATGGCAGAATAGTCTTTAGACATAAGTAATTAGGAGGAAGATTTATGAAAGTAAGACCCTCAGTAAAACCAATTTGTGATAAGTGCAAGGTTATTAAAAGACATGGCAAAGTCATGGTAATTTGTTCAAATCCTAAGCACAAACAAAGACAAGGTTAATTTTTAGGAGGAAAATTAAATGGCACGTATTGTCGGTGTTGATATTCCAAATGATAAAGTCGTAGTTGTCGCTTTAACTTACATCTACGGTATTGGAAATACAACAAGTAAACAAATTTTAAAAGATGCTGGAATCGATGAAGGCAAAAGAGTTAAAGATTTAACTGAAGAAGAATTGACAAAGATCAGAGCTGGAATCGCTCATCATAAAGTCGAAGGTGATCTTAGAAGAGAAGTAATGTTAAACATTAAAAGACTTCAAGAAATCGGATGCTATAGAGGCATTAGACATAGAAGAGGATTACCTGTCAGAGGTCAAAGAACAAAAACTAACGCTCGTACTCGTAAAGGTCCAAGAAAGACAATTGCGAACAAGAAAGAAGCTGTTAAATAGTTAAGGAGGTAGAGAAACATGGCACAAAAACAAACTACCCGTAAAAAGAAAATTAAAAGATCCTACACCAAAGGCGTTGCTCATATTCACGCTACATTCAACAATACAATCGTTACAATCACTGATGAGAAAGGTAACGCTATCGCTTGGAGTAGTTCAGGTGTATTAGGATTTAAGGGTGCAAAGAAGAGTACTCCTTTTGCTGCTCAAGAAGCTGCTGAAGCATGTGCAAAAGCTGCTCTTGATCAAGGTATTAAAACAGTTGATGTCGATGTTAAAGGTCCAGGTGCTGGAAGAGAAAGCGCAGTTAGAGCATTAGCTCAAGCTGGATTAACAATCACTTCAATCGTCGATACAACCCCAATTCCACATAACGGATGCCGTCCACCAAAACGTCCACGTGGTTAATGAAAGGAGAAAAAGAAATGGCAGAAAATGATTTAAAAATTGCTCATCCATTTGAGAAACCTACATTCGAAATCGCCGTTAATAACGAAGGAGAAAATTATTGCAAAGTCGTTGCTGAACCACTCGAAAGAGGATTTGGTTTAACATTAGGTAACGCAATGAGAAGAGTCCTTTTATCAAGTTTACCAGGAACTAGCGTCTATGCTATCGAAGTTGAAGGTGCAGTTCATGAATTCTCAGCTTTGAAAGGCGTAGAAGAAGATTTAACTCAAATCATTCTTAATTTAAAAGATTTAGTTCTTGAATCTGATACAGTCGGTGAAGCTGAATATGAAGTTACAGTTGATGTCGATGGAGAGAAAGTCTTAACTGCTGGTGACTTTGTTACTCCTTCAGGTTTAACAGTTGTTAATAAAGAACTTGTAATAGCTCACGTTAGTGAAGGTGGCCATTTACATATGGTATTACATATTAAAAATGGTAGAGGCTACGCTACAAGTGAAGAAAATAAATCTTACTTAACAGTTCATGGAAGTATCGCTACAGATAGTAACTACTCTCCAATTGTTAGAGTAAATTATAAAGTTGATCAAACTCGTGTTGGTCACGATCCTCGTTTCGATAAACTTACATTAGAAGTTTGGACAAACGGTTCAATTAAACCAGTTGATGCTATCAGTTTAGCAAGCAAAATGTTAATTGAACATTTTGAAAACTTCTTCAATTTAGAAGAAAAATTTAAAGATGTATCTTTAGAGAAGAATCAAGAAGTTAAACAAGAAGAAACATTTGAAAATTTATCAATTGAAGATTTAGATTTAAGCGTTAGAAGTTATAACTGTTTAAAAAGAGCAGGTATCCAAGACGTTAAGGAATTAACTCAAAAGAGTGAACTTGAGATGATGAAATATAGAAATCTCGGTAAAAAATCCCTTAAAGAAGTTAAAGATAAATTGGCTCAAAAAGGTTTACACTTCAAAGATGAACGTATTTAAGGAGAAAAGATATGCAAATCGGAAGAAAGAATGTTCATGGTAAAGGTGGTGTCCGTTTCAAGACTCCTTATACCAGTAGTAAACAAAAGTCTCAAGTAAGAAATTTAGTTACTGAACTTGTCATCTATGAAAAAGTTACTGTTACACGTTCAATGGTTAAACCAGTCGTTAAAGAATTTGATCATTTAGTAACATTAGCTAAAAAAGGTGATCTCCATTCAATTAGACAAGCAGCAAGTATTTTAAAGAAATATAATGTTGAAGGAAAACCTGAAGCATTAGATAAATTATTCAATGAATTAAAAACTCGCTTTGCTAATAGAAATGGTGGTTATTTAAAAGTCTATAAATTAGAAAATAGAAAAGGTGATAACGCTCCAATTAGATTATTAACTTTAGCTGACTAAGTTATTGAAAATTAAATTAAAAGTGTAGAAACTAATCTACACTTTTTATTTTATTCATTTATTTAGTATTTATTTCCTCTTATTCAGTATAAATTTCCAGTTTTTTATATCGAATTTAATAAAAATATAAATTATAATAAATATATAATTTAAGCGAGGAAATAAGTATGGATAAAAAATATGATGCGTTATTTACCCCATGGAAAATCAAAGATGTCGAGATTAAAAATCGAATTGTTTTATGTCCTATGGGAGGAACGAGCCTTTTTGGTTGGATGGAACCAAATCACTTTGATAAAGAGGCTGCTGAATTCTTTTTAAAAAGAGCTAAAAATAATGTCGGTTTAATTATTCCTGGAATTGCTCCTATAAAAGATACTTTATTTGGTAAGCGGCTTTATCAAGGGAAAGGAAAATATAAAGAATTAAAGAAATTCATGGGTGAAATCCATAAAACTGGAGCTAAACTATTTGTTCAATTGACAGCTGGATTTGGTAGAAGCTTTGCGATAACTAACGATTTAAGGTGCTTATGTAAAAATAAAGTTTTAGGAACATTAGCTAAACCTATTATCGATGCTAGTTATTTATGTGCATCGCCTTCAACTTTACCTAATAGATGGGATGAGACTATCGTCTGTAGACCATTAACTAAAAAAGAGATTGAAAAGATGATTGAAGCATTCGCCAAGATATCTAAATTATGTAAAGATGCTGATGTTGATGGAATCGAGGTTCACGCAGTTCATGAAGGGTATTTATTAGATCAATTTACTCTTCCTTACACCAATCATCGAGATGATGAATATGGTGGAAGTTTTGAAAATAGATATCGCTTCCCTACTGAAATCGTAAAAGCTATCAAAAAAGTTTGCGGAGAAGATTTCCCAGTTAGCTTAAGATATAGCGTTGTTTCTAAAACTAAAGATTTTCAAAAAGGTGCTCTTCCTGAAGAAAAAGATTTTAAAGAAGTTGGAAGAACTATGGAAGAATCCATTAAAGCTGCTAAATATTTAGAAGAAGCAGGATACGATATGCTTAATGCTGATAATGGTACTTACGATGCTTGGTATTGGGCTCATCCACCAGGATATATGCCTAAAAATTGTAATTTAGAAGATGTTAAAGAGATTAAAAAACATGTTAATATCCCTGTTGTTTGCGCAGGAAGAATGGACATGGATGTAGCTAGTGAAGCAATTAAAAATAACGAAATCGATGCAGTTGGTGTAGCGAGACAATTTTTAGTCGATGAAGCTTGGGTTACAAAATTAATAGAAGAAAAATCAGAAGAAATTAAGCCTTGTATCTGTTGTCATAATGGATGTTTCAATATGGCAAGCTATAAAGGTGCTGCTAATGATCAAGCGTTTGAAGATAGTTCGCATATGGCAAGATGTGCGTTAAACCCTCAAACTATGCACGGACATAAATATGATATAAAAGAAGCTAAAAAGAAGAAAAATATCGCAATTATAGGAGCTGGAGTAGGTGGACTTGAAACCGCTATTGTAGCTACTTTAAGAGGACATAAAGTAACAATTTATGAAAAGAGCGATAGAATTGGTGGCGTATTTAATGAAGCTAGTAATTTTGATTTTAAAGAGAAAGATAGAGAACTATTATCTTGGTACGCTCTTCAAATTAAAAAATATAATATAGATATTAAATTTAATACTGAAATCAAAGACATCTCATCATTAAAGGCTGATGAAATTGTTATTGCTACAGGTAGTAAACCTAAACGAATCCCTATTAAAGGAAGTGAGTACGCTTTAGATGCTGTAACTTATTTAAAGAATAAAAATGACTCTAATTTAGATGATAATGTAGTTATAGTTGGAGGCGGATTAACAGGTTGTGAAATCGCTTATGATTTAATTAAACATGGTAAAAATGCATCAATTATTGAAATGCAAGATGATTTAATTAAAGTTAGAGGAGTTTGCTTAGCTAATTCAAGTTTCTTAAGAGATTATTTTGAATTACATAAAACACCAGTCTATTTAAATTCTAATGTAAAAGAAATTAAAGAAAATGAAGTGGTAATTTTAAATAATGGTAAAGAAGAGACAATTAAAGCTGATAGAGTTATTTTAAGTGTAGGATATAAACCAGATCCATTAGTTACAAAAGGAAAACATATTCATTTAGTTGGAGATTGTTTTAATGTCGGAAATTTAAAAACTGTTATATGGAGAGCATGGGACGTTGCTACTAAATTATAAGGAGTAAATTATGATTGATTACAAGATGAATTTAACAACTGAGCAGATTGGATTATTAGAAGGAAAAGAAGGAGATACCAAAAGAAAAATGATGGAAACACTTGTTCTTTTTGGAGATATTTTCGATGCAAAAAGAATGGTTGAAGTAACTCATAAACAAGGCCATTTAGTTACTTCTTTTGGAATACCTCTTTTAAAACCACTTTATAAAACAATGGAAGAATTGAATGCTTCTAATATTAAAGCTGAAGGAGGTTTTACAATTGACCCTCGTCCTTTAGATTATAAAAATGTAAAATGTAATTTATTAGAAAAAATAGTATTCAATAAGATTTTATATGGAAAACAAAAAGAATACGAAGAAGAATTATTAAAAGCTGGACTTACTGATTTAGATTCTTTTAGTTGTACATGCTATTTAAAAGAGTGCGGGAATAGACCTAAAAAAGGAGATATTCTCTCTTGGGCTGAAAGTAGTGCTGTAGTATTTGCTAACTCAGTTTTAGGAGCAAGATGTAATAGAAATTCAGGAATGCTTGATTTATTTGGTTCTATTTTAGGTTTTGTTCCTGAATTTGGATTGTTATTAGATGAAAATAGAAAAGCTACTTGGATTGTTGAAGTTAAAACAACCAAGATTCCTGAAGCTCAAATTTTAGGCAGTGCTATCGGTATGAAAGTTATGGAAGAAGTCCCTTATATTTATGGTTTAGATAAATATTTAGGAGATGAAGTAAATGACTCTAATGAAGGTTATTTAAAAGATATGGGTGCAGCTAGTGCAAGTAATGGTGCAGTAGGCTTATTCCACGTTGATAACTTAACTCCTGAAGCAAAAGAATTAAAAGAGAAATTAATAAAAGAAGGGGCAAAAACATATGTTATTGATGATGAAGAACTTGAAAGAGTTTATAAATCATACCCAAATATGTGGAAAGATAAAGACAAAGATCCTGAACTTTGCTTTATTGGATGTCCTCATTTAACATTAACTCAAGTTTTAAAATGGCACGATGATATTAAAGAAACTTTAAAATCTCATAAATTAGATAAAGTATGTTGCAATGTAGTTTTAACAATTGCTGCTAAAGTTAAAGAGAAACTAATTAAAGAGGATAAAGAAATCTATGATGATTTTTATAATATGGGAGTAAATATATCTTCTATTTGTCCTTTAATGTATACAAATAATCCTCTAGTCCATAAAAAAGCTATTATTACTAACTCTAATAAGTTAAGAACTTATTCTATGGCTAGATATTTTAAAGATGAGGATATTTTAAAATTAATCGCTGGAGAAAGGATATATTAATTATGAAAGAATTTAAAGGTAGAGTTATCGCTAAAGGTGAGTTTAATGGTGAAGCATGTGTATCACATCAAGGTTTTAATACATTAGCGAGTTTTCAAAAATCAGCTTTGATGAAAAAGAAAAAAGTAATCGTGAGCGATCAAAACAACAAAGATTTATTTGGAGTAGATATCACTAATAAAATTTTATGTTTACCTATTACGATTGGATCAACTACAGGAGGACTAGTCATTCAAACAGTTTGTGATATGGGTATCAACCCTAGAGCATTTTTATTTAGCGAAGAGATAGATAGTTTAGCAGCAAGTGGAATCGTATTATCAAAAGTTTGGCAAAATAGTAACATTATCTGTATCGATAAATTAGGTAAAGAATTTTTAGATACAGTTAAAACTGGAGATAAACTCGAAATTAAAGAAGATGGTACTGTAATCATTTTATAATACTAATTTTTATATATAGAGTTTATACTATATAAAAGGAGGAGAAAAAAATGAAGAAAGCATCATTAGTTTTTCAATATATCGCAATTGTTCTTAATATTGTTATATTTGTAGTTGCTACTGTTATGTTAGTTAAAGAACCATCGAAAGCTGGAGATTTACCATTACCAGTAGTCATCACTATTTGGGCTATTGAAACTGTTGTTTCATTAGTATTTGCTGTCTTATGTATTCTTACATTACATAAAGATAAAAAAGTTATCGCATTTGGTGTACTTAGCTTAATTTTCGGTAGTTTCTTCGGTGGATTATTCTATCTTATTTGGAAACCAGCTAAAGCAGTTGAAAATAGCGAAGAATAATAACTAAATGACATATATATTAGTAAAAATATAAGTAAAATCTTTAAAATTTTCAATTAAAAGTGTATTATTTTAATATGATTACTATTTATACGTCACCAAGTTGTGCAAGCTGTAGAAAAGTTAAAAAATGGTTCAAAGAACAAAATATTCCTTTTAAAGAAAAAAATATTTTTTCTAGCGTATTGAATGAAAGTGAATTAAAAGATATCTTAAGTAAAACTGAAAATGGAACTGAAGATATCATCTCTTCTAGATCTAATATTATTAAAGAAGGAAATATCGATATTGAAAGCATGTCGATCAGCGAACTAATAACTTTTATCAAAAACAATCCTAGCGTCTTAAAAAGACCTATCATGGTTGATGATAGAAGAGTTCAAGTTGGATATAATCCTGAAGAGATCAGAACATTTATTCCAATGGCTAGAAGGATTGCTGAAATGAGTTGCACTCATAAATGCAATGGAATCGATTGTAATTGTAACGAAAGTTCTACAACTGAAGTTTGTGAAAATTGTAAAAAATAGGTTAAACGATTGTTAACCTATTTTTTATTAGTTTTAATATGGTAAAGGAGAATGAAAATGGAAGAAAAATACACAACCAACCCTAATTTTAATGGAACTAAGGAAGAAGCTGAAAAGCAATTTAATGAATATAAAGAAATGAATAGATGGTTAGCAAACCATAGAGACTTATGGGAATACGAAGCTGCTAGTGTAGGTGGATTTAAATTTAAGTGTCCATTAAATGAAGTCCCAGAACCTATATTAAAATATGATAAAGAAAGAAAAGCGTATCAAAGAAAAGTTCAAAGAGCTCTAAATGATTATAGAAAAAGACATGGTATAGGTGAAAATGAATCTATCATATTTGATCCTGATGATGACGACATTCCAGTTATCTTCGGAGTTTTAAGAAAAGATTTAGAAGAGAAATATTCTGATGAAAATTATGGTTATAGTGAAGATATCGAGTCTACATTAGATGATAACAATCCATTTAACGATGATGATATAGATGATCCAATGGATGATTTATTTTAATAAATAATTAATTTTAGATATTTTTTTATTACTTTTATTGAAGAAAATTAATCTAGTAATAAAATATATTTGAGGTGAAAAAAATGAGTAAAGAATTAAATATTGAAGACATTAAAAATTTTAAAAAAGACTATAAAAAGGTTAAAAAACATAAGTTGATTGAAAATGCTGTTAGAAAAAATGGAATTTATACAATCTCTTATAATTCAGATGCTGTTAAAGATTTAACTAATGAATTTTCTATCGAAGTTAAAGATATTGGAGGCATCACAAATCAAAAGCAATCAGGAAGATGTTGGATGTTTGCTGGATTAAATACATTAAGAAGAATTTTAATTAAGAATTTAGGTATTAGAGACATCGAATTAAGTGAATCTTATTTGATGTTTTACGATAAACTTGAAAAATCTAATTGTGAATTAGAATATGTTTTAGAAACTCTTGATGAAAATGATGACTCTAGATTATTAACTTCTATTTTAGAAGTTGGTGGTCATACTGATGGAGGTTTCTGGCATTTCTTTAAAAATCTTGTTAAAAAATATGGTATCGTTCCTAAAGTTTGTATGGATGAATCTTATTCTAGTTCTTCAAGTTACGAAATGGATAGTGTTTTAAAGTATATTTTAACAAAAGACGTCTCCATTTTAAGAGAAGAACATAGAGCTGGAAAAACTATGGAAGAACTTTCTAAAATGAAAGAAGAGATGCTAAGTGAAATTTATAGAATATTAGCTATTTCTTTAGGGGAACCAGTAGAAAAATTTAGTTTTAAATACATTAAAAACAGCGAAAATAAAGACGACAAAGAAAAAGATAACAATGATGAAAAAGAAGAAAAGAAAGATGATAAGGATAGTCCAGAAAATAAATTTACAGTAATTGAGATTACTCCAGTCGAATTCTTTAATAAATATGTTGGAAAAGATCTTGATGATTATGTTGATATTGTCAATTGGCCTATTAGAAGTTATCCAATGTATCAACCATTTGCTAGTAAATATATTCAAAATGTATATGGAGCTAATTTAGGAATCAATTTAAATGTTCCTATTGAAGAAATTAAAAAAGCAACCATTGAATCACTTAAAAATAATGAAGTTTGCTGGTTTGCTTGCGATGTCGGTGCATTTAGCTCAAGAAAAGAAGGGTATTTATCTACTGAACTTTTACCAGTAGGTGATGTTTTTGATATCGATTTATCATTCGATAAAGGAGAAAGATTATTATTTAGAGCGTCTTCTTGTAACCATGCGATGATGTTAGGTGGAGTTGATCTTGATTCTAAAAATAAATATAAAAAATGGAAAGTTATCAATTCGTGGGGAACTACAGTCGGATTTAATGGAGTTTACGTCATGAGTGATGCTTGGTTTGATGAATTTGTATATGAAGTTGTAGTTAATAAAAAATATTTATCTAAAGAAGCGTTAGAAGCGTTAAATAAAGAAACAATCTTACTTGATGTTTGGGCTCCTGTTAATAATTATTAATATTTGGTATTTATATGAAGTCATTACTTGTAGTTGTAGATTATCAAAACGATTTTGTTGATGGAGCATTAGGTTTTAAAAAAGCTCAAGACATTTATGAAAATGTTAAAAATAAGATTTTAAAATACGAAAATAATAATAATGATGTCATTTTTACTGCAGACACTCATAAAGAAAACTATCTTACAACTATAGAAGGTAAATCTTTACCTATAAAACATTGTATTGAAGGAAGTGAAGGGCATAAATTTTATAAAGATATCGATGAGATTGCATCTCATCATTTAGTGCTTAAAAAAGATACTTTCCCTTGTGCTAAATTATTTACTACATTAGTAGATAGAGATTATGAAGTGATTGAAGTAATCGGAGTAGTCACTAATATTTGCGTATTATCTAACGCTATTATATTAAAGTCATTATTTCCTAACACAGTTATAAAAGTAGATAGTAAATGTTGTGCTTCTAATAATGAAAAATTAGAAAAAGAAGCTTATGATATATTAAAGAATTTATTTATTGAAATTGAATAAAATGTTAATTGATATACAGCTAAATTAACTTTGTTAAGTGACAAACTAAATGCAATAAATGCTGGTAATTAAAAATACCAGCTTTTTTGTTAAAATTTAAT
>CAVKZO010000023.1:0-22380 GCA_963661135.1 Lachnospiraceae bacterium
GCTTTCAACAAAAGGAGTAATAGTTAAAGTTGCTACATTAACACCACTTCCACCATCAAGAGTAGTTTCTTTATATTTTGCATAAACAAATCCTGGTTTTGTAGAATTTTCTTTTATTTCGGTTATACAATATATTTTATTTGTTTTTTTATCTAAAACATAAGAATCTTTTACAAATATCGATTTAGCTAATGTGCCATCTTCGGCAGCTGAAATAAATTTATCATGAAAACGAATATACGCTCCACTATCTTTATCTAATTTAGCGGCAATAGCCGTTGCTGTATTATCTAAAAGCACATCGTAAGAAAGCTCAGTTGCTTCATCATCTTCACTTATTACTGAGCCTTCAACATTAAAAGTGACTAAACCAACAACATTATTAATACCAACACCTGAAGTGTTATTTATTAAAGTAATTGTAGTTTCCCAAAGACCTGGCATATCAAGTAAAGTCACAACATTTTTTAAAGTTGTATCTTGAATTTTAGAAAAATCAAAAATATAACCAATATATGTTTGTCCATCAACAAAATTTCCTGAATAATTCGTTCCAGCATCAGTTATAGTTTTATTAAAAACTATACTTGCTTTAGTCATCATCAAAGTAGGATATTCAGATTTTTCTAAATCCGGTCTTTGATAACGAATAGTTGCTGATCCATAAACATCGGTGTAGTTATCACCTATATCAAAATATGCAAAAATTTGAAAATTATGACTACCAGCCTTTGCAGTAGGTCCATAATCTAATATTTCTTTTAAAACGCCATTTTTATCAAACCAAAGTAACATATTTTATTTTATCCTTCTTTTATTTTAAAATATTATTAATCTTTTATCAATGATAAATACCAAAAATGAGATATTTCTTCAACTTTTGAAAATTCTGTATTTTGGATACGGGATTTTTTCTTTTGCAGATTCGCAACTCTCCATAAATCACCTTGATATTCGACTATATCTTCATTTTTAATGTTGCTTAAATTATCTGGTGACTCGATCGTTACTTGAGTTCTACTTACCATAAAAACTCCATTTATAACATTGTCATCTCTTACTTCAGCATTAACTTCTTTAGCACAAAAAGTACCACTAGGAATACGCTTATAAATCAATTCGCTTTCGTCGTATTTATCAGATTCGTTTCTGGACCACCATCTGCATTTTTCGTTAAAATTTCTTCTTGATTGAAATAAATCAAAGCTCATATTACGAATCTTCCTCCTCATAAAGTTTAATAACACCTCTAGATAATTCTAAAGGATTTTTAGCTGGATCAATAGTAGTTTCAACTTTATATCTTCTATAAATTATACCATTTTTTTCACTTAAAACATAATCAGTTTTTGTATCATTAATTGTGAAATAATAATTTGTAGAAGTAGGTTTACCTTCAGGACGTTTAAACGCTGCAATATCAATAACTGTACCATCTACATTTTTACTACTCATTTTAATAATATCGTAGTTGTGCCATGTAACTTTAATATAAGGAATTCCGTTTTCCTCTTGATAAATATCAATATAATTAGTATAAAAATCAGAAACTAATTCTCTATAAGAATAAGGAATAGAAATAGTTAAAGATTCTTGTATCATTGTTATGTTAGGACACCATACTTTATAATGTAAAACATTATCAACAATCGAATATTCCGATTTCAAACCTACTCCGCCATCATAAGAAGCGTTTTTATAATCAATAACAATATCTTTAAGGCTTAATATGGAAGTTATATCTAATTGATAAGTGCCGTAATATAAACCGCTATCGCTTCCGGTACTGGTTAAATTTACGTTGCTTAATTTTATTGTACCACTATTTATTTGAACACCTGCAATTTCTGTATCTTCATCAAGTTTTTCGTGTGAATATTTATTTATTGCAAAATCTTTAGAAGAATATAAAACATTAAATTCATTATTAAAACGACCGATCATATAAGTCCCTTGCATAAAATCTTCATCAAATAAAATATCAATATCATCCGTATAATAAATAAATTGAACCGAATGGTTAATACGTTCTGCATTATCTTTATAAAAAGTTCTTTGAACATTGGTATAATCGCCTACAGGTTTCGAATTATCATCAACAACATTAAATATAACGTTATTTGAAGTTTTTAAATCTATAAAATAACCTACTAAAGGCGTATGTTCGATTTCTTTTATAGCAGTATTTAAAGAATTATAATTTGTTATACTTGCTGTTGTTTTATTATAAAAATCAATTTTATTTATAAAACTAACTGTATGTTTTTCTTTATAATCTTCTTCCCATATTTGCCAATTTTGCGTAATTCCACCTAAATAATCGTTATTGGTAATATCTTTAATATATGTTCCTGCGCCTATATTATCCATATATTCATATATAATTCCAATCATATTATTTGTAGTTATTAAAGAAACACTATTTTTAACAGTTTCAAATTCAACTTTATAATCGGATAATCCATTTGCAATTTTTCCGTAATCATATTCACATTCATATAAAATTTTTTCTTTATTAGAATCGTTTTTAAAATTATATAACCAATACTTTAATTTACTTATATCTTTATTATTATAATTACCAAGCCAAATTCTATCATCAGCGTTGTAAAAATTTTTAGAAATACGAACATATAAAGTATCTCTTTCTTTTCTTAACACAGAAGAACTATAATCAATATATTGATATGCTCTATATTTGGTTCTTATGCTTGTAAAATAATTTTTAAGAATGGCATCTTTTGAACCGTTATAAGTCACATTAAAGCAATTATTATTTATAGCCATTGATCGTTTAAAAATAATATATTTTGTTCCTTCATCATTTTCATCGACAACGCCACTTCTATTCGTATCATCTTTAAATAGTAAAGGACCTTTATTAAAATCTTGAATATCGCTAACATTATTAGTTCTTTGCGAAATAGTTAAAGTTTCGTTTCCTATTCTATCAACTTGTTCTTGTTGTGCTAAAGATAAACGATCAAAATCAGTAACACCACTTGCGTTTGAATTGTATTGACAAATAGGAATATCAATATCTTCTATGCTTTTCGAATAAGCTAAATTAAAAGAATTTAAAGGCTGATAATATAAATCAACAAAAAATGCTGAAAAAAAAGTTGCTTTTGCTTCAAATTTACCGGTAGAAGCATCGTAATATTCAAATTTATAATCTATTAAATTGCTATTTTGATATGCATACATATCTCCAGCCCCTATTCCTAATACAAAAAAAGAAGAATCTAATCCATCAAAATAATTACATATAGTATCAATTTGTTCTTTATTTGGTATATTACCGCCACGAATTAAAGCAAGAACAATATTTTCTATATAAGTATAATTTAATGTTACCCATGCTAATGTTGCTACTCCTTCAGAATATACAGAAGAAAAACCTGATATTTTAGTCGAACCTATTGAATAACCAATTGTTCCGTATATGTATTTTGAAAGATTTTCAACAGTCCATGTAGTTGAATCTTCCATTTCTTTTATCATTTTTTGAAAATCAGTATCTAACGAATTTCTGACACTATTTTCTACTATTAACTTCGAAATATCCCAACTTTGGTACCCGCTAATAGTATAATCAATATTATTGTCATTCCAATATAAGTTATATCTTGCAATTAAATAATAAGCTATTTCTTTTTCATCTGTCCATTCTGTATCATATTTCCAAATGCTAATTAAAGCTGATAATCCAGCTAAATTATATCTAACATTAGGATCGTTATTTGCCCAACGAATAAAAGAAAAATTACGCTCATTTTCTCCTTGAGTAAAAGTTCCTGAAAAAGCACACGCGGAGGCATTTGTAGGTAAATCATCAAAAATAATATTTTTGCTTCTTACATTAAAATAATCTATTGCGCCACCTAAATTATAAGCTATTTTTTCAGCTACAGTGGTAGAATTATTTAAAACAAAATCATCAACATTCCTTGTTGCAACAGTAATATATTTTCCTGTTGTTTCATCTCTTTTCCAAAAATCTATTTTATTAATTTTTACATATGTTTCATTAGCATTTTCTGGTAAGCAAAATTTAATTAAAGCTTTTCCGTTTTTAATTGTAACTTCTTTATAAAAAATAACAGGAAAATTCGCATCTATTAAACCGCCGATAAAAGTACAATTATAATTAGAACTTATATAGCCAGTTGTTCTTCCTGGTGCGTGCAAAATACATTTATTTACTTTATAAATTGGTAAACTCGTTTCAAGATATAAATTTTCTGTTTGTTTTAATAAAACATTATCTCTATCTCTGAAGCCTAAAGTTTCACATATAACTTCGTTATCACTATCTAAAACGTTTTCAGACACACTAATTAAATTATTTACGTAACTATCACTTGATAAGCTTCTTATAATAGAATTAACAGTATGATTTACAGTATAATCTCCGTTTCCAAAATCGACAGTATTCTTTTGAAAATCTAAATATCCTAAAACTCTATTTTTAATAACAGGAATACAACCAACTTGAAGCATAAGATTTGTTATTAATTGTCTTAAGGTAGGCGCTGAAAAACTCATATCAGCACAAGGAACATTAAATTTTTTGTAAAAATCACTATCTGTGGAAGTTGGATATGTTAATAAAGGTTTATAACTCCAAACATTAGTTTCGCCATCACAAAACTTTATTTTAGGAACAAAAAGATCCATATATTGCTGAATATATTGATAAATAGTTTTTTTCTTGCTTACGCCATTTATAACATCGTGAGTAATGCTTAAATTAGGACATTGAATTTTTTCAAGCCATTTAGTTTCGCTCATTAAATTAATAGTATACCCAAATAAATGTTCTTCGATATTATTTTCTTTTTCGTTATAGCTATCAACAAGAAAAAGCTTATCATAATGAGTATTATCACTTTTATCATAAACTCTTACATATTGATAAGGTTTTATATTTACTAATCTATCTTTTAAAGGAACTTGACTTAAAACAACCGTTGCACTATCTAAAGTTTCACTATATTCTTCGCTAAAAACAGATCCGGAAACTGCTCTATATTCTTTAAAAGTTCCGTCTTCATTTAAACTGCAAGCAAATTGAACAACTATATTATTTGTTAGCATTATAAATCCTCCCCTATACTAGCAGCAGTTGTAGACCAACCGACTCTTGAACGTGTAAAGCTTAAACTTGCATTCATTTGAGCAATTTGAATATCTTGTTGTTGTTGCCCTTGAACATTTGAACGAATAGTAGTTGCAACTTCTGCTACCACACCAACTACAAATCCTACTATAGCACCAACAGGTCCCGCTTTAGCACCTAACGCAGTAGTTGAAGCGATTGTTACAGCACTACTTGCAACTCTATTAATTTGAGTTGTAGCAATAGATTTTTTCCTTTGACCGATATAATCATCAGTAAGAGATAATTCTTGATTCCAATAATAATCAATCCAGCTTGTAGTTTCTGATACTGCTACTTGAATACATCTCTGTACAGCCATAGTTGCGACTATTTTAGAACTAGAATCATTATCTGAACTTTCGGATATTGCTGATTCGCTTGTTTGATTATTAGTATCTGTTTCTTTTCTAGAACTTTCTTCTAATTTTAATGTAATAACTATTGAACGACTATCCGCAGCCATATTTTTACCTCGTAAAAGTAATCGTAATAGTTGGTATTCCAGCTATTTCTTGTTTAAGTTGAGAATTTACAACTTTAAAATATGAAAAAAAAGTATCTCCTAAAATAGGATCTTCATCACTACTTGTTTCTTCATTGCTAGGCATATTGGTAAAACCGTTTGTGAATTCTATTTTAATTTTTAACTTATCATTAGGATTCTTTGTGCTTGATATACTGCCACTATTTCTATTTCTAAACCCTCTCATTGCTAATAAATCAGCACTTAAATGGTTTGATAATAAATATGTAGAAATAGCAAAGGTATAAGTAGAGAAATTAACTTCACTTTGAGTAAAACCGTGTATATTTCCGAAAGGTTGTGTATCTAAACTTGAAGAAAAACCATCTTGAAAAGACATTATATTAACCGTTTCATTATTCTC
This sequence comes from Lachnospiraceae bacterium, assembly GCA_963661135.1. Taxonomy (GTDB): domain Bacteria; phylum Bacillota_I; class Bacilli_A; order RFN20; family CAG-826; genus Onthovivens. The sequence goes on from CAVKZO010000023.1 coordinate 6,052, forward strand.
TTCGTTATCTTCATCGTAATAATAAGTTAACTTCCCAATACGAACAGCAGAAGCGCCTACAACAATGTTTCCTGTGATTTTGTATAAATTTCTAAAATCAGTATCTACAATATTAAAATTAGAAATAACTTCTGGTGTATTCCAAACTTGCATAGCATTAGAAATTTCTAAACTTTTGCCTCTAGCGTTTTTTAATTCTTGTGCTAGGTTTTTAGTTGTCCAAGTGCTAGAGAAAACACTTAATAATAACTGAACCGGTTTTACTTGATTAGCAACACCTAAAGCAGTAATTGAAATAGAGGACACAGAAGCTCCATAATTGATCGAACCAGCTCCAAAACGCACAACAAGATAAACAGTTCCACGTCTTAAAGTTCTATCTTCTTCTTCTTTTCTATAATATTGTTCATCACTGATTTCAATACTTTTTATTTCTTTAATCATTTTAGAAACTGTTTCATCTTTACTCGCTACAAGTTCTTCCCAAACAACTTGTATTTGTGAACTGATAGCGGATATTATATTTTCGTAATTAATAATTATATCTGTTGCCATACTTTTTAGCCCTTATATTTCCGCCTGCTACTCTTGTAGGTCTTTTTTTAGGAGCGCTACTAGGATTAGGTCCAAATCCCATTTTTTTAAGTTTTTCAGCAGTTTCACGTTGTTTTGATAATTTTTCATTAAGTTTCATTTGCTGATTTTGCATTTTTAAAGCTTGTGATTCAAGTTTAGCTCTAGTTAAATTTGCTTTTTGTTCTTGATTAGCTATTTTTTTTTGTTGATTTTCTACTTTTAATTGTTGAAGTTGTTTTTGTTTTACTTGATTTGCACTTTTTAAAGGTTTTAAAGATTGTGGCTTATTTTTACTACCTTTATATTTTTCTAAACCTTTTTTAGTACCACTAAAGCCAGACTTTAAAACTTTTCCGAGCTGATACGCTTTAGTAATTCCTAAAACTGCTTTTCCTAAATCACCTATCATCTTTTTAGCCCTCCACTTTTTTTACCTTATCCCCTAACGTTGATCTCCATTCTGATATTGCGCTATTTATAGCCCTATCGATATATCCTATATGATTTCTAGGATTTACCCTAAACGATTTTTTTCTAGAATCAGTGCGATATATCATAAACGAGCTTCCTTCTAAATCTAATTTTGAAGCATAACTTCCATGACTTGTATGAACAATAACACCCTTTGTCTGATAAAGAAGCATATTGTAAGTCTGTGCTGGAATTTCAATTTGAATTTGATTACCTTCATTAGTTATTTTAATAGTATTAATCAAATTCTTACTTAAATGTTTAACTTGAAACTCTTCTTTTATTTTTAAAACAATAATATCTGCTAATTTTTGAAGTTCTTCTTTTCCAACTTCCGCCATTATTTTTTACCACTATTCTCTTTTTTCTTTTTAAAGAAAGTGTCTAACATATAATCTACAGTTTCTTTTCTTTCTTCTTCTCTTACATTCTTTTGAGATTCATAAGCCCATTTTGGTAAAGGATTAATAGGAATAGCAACTGCTTCACACACAGTTACACATCCTAATACCTGTATCATAAGTTCTACATTATTACGCATGCTATACACAATAACTAGAATCACACAGAATGGTAAAACAACTTTTACAAAACCATTTAAGCATTGTTTTGTTAATGAATATTTAGCAGAAAAAGCCAATTTAACATATTTTATAACGGTAAGGATAAATATAGCCACAATAACAATAGCAATAACGCCCCAACCACCAATTTGCATTGTTGAAATTGTTTTAAATAATTCAAATCTCCATACTATAAATATAAAAGGTAATATGCAAGCACACAATGCCCATAAAACAAACCTAATCCAGAAAACAGTTTTAGGATGTTTTTCAATCCAAGAAGTAAGATCTTGTTTTGAATTTTCATCTTCTTTTTTTTCTGTTTTTTCAGTATCTTCTTTTTTTACAGATTCTTCCATAAATCATACTCCTTTCGTTATATTTTTAATATCTAATAACATTATAACAAAATAATGTTATCATTTTTAGAATTATTTTTCTTTTCTTCTTCTCCTAACATAGGATATCCTTTTTCATTCATTTTAACTACTTCAGGAAAAATTACATTCTTTTTTGCTTCTTCTTGCTCTTTTAAATAATTATCATATTCTTCTTGTGCTAATTCTTCTTCTAGTTTAGGAATAAACATTTTTCTCATTAAGCAATTGTGAAAATATTGTAAAACTTTATATTTATTTTCTAAAATTCTTGCTTGTAATTTAATATCAACAACACTAGAAACCCAACCACTAAAGAACGAGGTAAATAAAGCGGATATACGAGATACAAGATTAACCCATGCTTGAGAATCGTTTCCTGAAATAAAATCAGATACTGTTAATAAGCCCCAAACAAGAGAAATAATTAAAGAAGAAACGATTTTTAAAGTTCTATTTGTAAATCTATTTACTTTTCTTTCTTTATTAAGAGATTTACCTTCTTCTGTAATCCTATCATCTACTTTTGAATCGGTAAAAGCAGTTAAAAAATAACTTGCATTTGCTGCATTTAATTTAACTTTTCCTTTAAGCACATCTTCAACTGGATCAATTTCATGTTCTTCTAATTTTCTTATTAAAGTAATTGTATTCCCTTTATTATCCTTAACTGCAAAAACATGTTCTTTCAATTCTTTTAAATCGGAATAAGAACAATATTTTACAATTTTTTCTGCTTTAGAAGGTTCTACACCTAAAGCAATAAGATAATCAGTTTTTTTAGAACGTATTTCTTGAGGTAATAGCCAAGAATAAAATTGATTAAAATAAATAAGCTCTTCGCTTATTGTTCTATTGAAATCTTCATATTTTTTTAAAGAAGTTTGGTATAAACCTCCTTGTTTTGCCATTTGTCTATCTTTACCACTTGATTCACCCATAAGCAAACCAAATACCATAATTCCAAAGATAATAAGTGCATTAGAAGCCCAATTTATCCAACTAAAATTCTTATCTAGACCAATATTAGTAATGGTCATTAAAATGATTAAAGCAAAGCCCCAAATAAGAGTAAAACCCTTAACAAGTTGCTTTAAATCAATCTTTTTAATATTCTCTAACGAAAACTTTTTATTTTTATCGTTTTTCGTTTCTTGTTTCTTTTGTTCTTCTGCCATATTTATTTATCTCCATTTTTAACAACAATCAATGCTAAAATCAAAATAACTAAAACAGCTAAGCCTAATATTAAACAAATAAAAAATGTAGTAGCATAAGGTGACGCTAGCCAATTTCTTATAGCGTGCCAATCATTTGCAATTTCAAAACCTAATAATAAAGCAGTAGCACCTACAACTGCAAAAGAGCCAACGCTAATAATCCAAACTTTATTTTTTTTAAAAAAACTTCTAATTTTCTTCTTTTTAATACTATTCATACGTTCTTTCTCCTAAATTTTTAATTATTCAAAAGGAATAGCTTCAGATTCTGTTTCTGTCTCTTTTTCAGTCTTACTTTCAGAAGAAGAATCTTCTTTTGTTCCAGTTCCTTCAACAATTTCAGTATTTTTATCGTGCATATCATTAAGTTTAAGCACTAAATCAGCCATTTGCTTATTTTGTGCTTCCATAAATTCTTGTAAATTCTTTTGAACATTACTAATAGCAACTTGATCGCTTAAAGATAAAGAAGAAAGCTCTTGAGTAATAGCAATTCTTGCTTCTGGTGTGTTTTCTTGTGCTAAAGCTAAACAACGAGAAAAAACAGTAAGTGCATTTTCAACATTTTCAAATTGTGCTTCAATATTAGCAAAATAAGGTGTAATAAATTTTTCAATTGTAGTTAAAACAGTAGTTTTTGTTGAATCTGGTATAATTTGTTTAATAACATCTTCAATTTTTGCTTCAACTTTTGATTCTAATCTCTTGTCTTTAATAAAATAACGAGCAATAGCAACTAAAATACCACCATTTAATAAGAATGATATAAGAGTTATAACATTTTCAACGCTAAATAAATTAGTCCAATCTCCACTCATTGCTTGATCGATGATTTTAGATAATTCACCACATAATTCTTCATCTATTTTAAATTTTGCTTCAATTTTGTTTTCTCCTTCAACCAAAGCAAAAGTAAATTTACCACTTGTTTCTTCGCTTTCAACTAAAACAGTTCCGTTTACAGACACAGACTCTACTTTATATAACATATCATGAACAGCCATAACTGTAACTACGTCTCCAACATGTCCTTCGGTTTTATCTACTGAAATTTGCCCGTGAGAACAAGCAGTTAAAACAACTTTGCTTTCAAAAACTTCAGGTTCTGGATCAGTTTCAGTATCACTTTCATCAGTACTAGGTGTTTCTGGTACTTCTTCTGTATCAGTAGAATCAGTATCAGGTTCTGTTACTTCTTCTTCGCCTTCTAATAATGAATTTGCTTTTAAACAAATTTTTTCACTATTATAAACTGTATTTTGTGCCGAAATTAATCCAAAACCGAATAAAGATACAACACCTAATCCTAAAAACAATTTTAATTTTTTCATAATCTTATTCTCCTTTTGCAATAATTAATTTTTGGATAATTTCTTCGATATCCAATAATTGTTTAGCAATTTCTTTTTTATATGTGTTCATTTCTTCGATTTTTTTATCGCATTCTTCTAACTTTTTTGTAAACTTTTCATCATATTCAGCCAATTTAGTTGAAAATCTTTCATCGTATTCTTGAAATAGATCGGATTTAGTAGTTACATACCAAGATTCTCCGTCATAAATGATGATATTATCTTTAGAAGGCTTAATACCTTTTTTAGTATTTTGAACTTCAAGCATTATTTTCATACATTTTATACCTCATTATATAAATTTTACTTATTTTTTACACAAAATTAAATAATTATTTAATTCTTTTCTTCTTATATTTATTTTGTGTACTAAAACAACCGCTTAAAGAACTTTTTTTGTAAGCTTTATCTACTTTTTTAGTATTGAATTTAGTAATTCCTGAAACTTCGTTTGCCATATAACTTTATTATAAAATAAAAAAAGGGAAAGCGCAATTAAATCGCTATCCCCAAAGAAAAGAACGCAGTAAAGTAGTTACGAAACTAACCTTACATATATTATTTTAGTAAAAATATTAATTTTTATCAATGTATTTTAATTATTTTTGCCTAAATTAATATAATGTAATGTAAGTTCGCACCTTGTATTATTATAAAAATGTTCTAATAATTCGTTTAAGATTTCATTTCCACTAAAATCAACACAACTAAATAAAGTTAACGATGATCTTAGTTTTATAGCATCAGTTTTACTTAATATATCTTCTATATTTTTATCATAATGTTGTTTTAAAGCCTTACAACACTCTAAATACCTTAATCTTAATGTATCGTTATTCATATATTGCTTAGCTTCTTCTAAAGAAGATATCCCGTAAATGTATGATAAATCACTTTTCCCTAAAAATCTTAATTGCGGAAAGATATACCAAATCCAATGAGATACTTTCTTTCCGTTTCGTAATTCTTTAATAACATTTGAATAATCTTTGTTTTGTTTGATTAAAAATCTATTAATGTTGTAATTCATTATTTAGATTTTCATCTTTCTTTTCAGTTAAAGTTTTTTTAATTTTCTTAACTTTATCAAAATTGTCTAAAATATTATTTTTAATCTCTTGAAGAGTTGTAATAACACCTTTTTTAGTTGTATCTTCAATATCGTCGTTATTTAAAACAGTAACCATTGTTTTATCACAACTTGAAATAATATTAATAAGACTTTCAGCTATTTCTTTTGTTAGATCAATGCTTTCAGTCGTTTCTTCACTAACATTTGCACTATTAATTTCTAAATTAGGTTTTGCTTCTGGAGCAGTTGCTACTTTAGGTCTTGCTTTAGGATTTTCTCTATAATAATCTTCCACAAAATCATTATATTCAGGACTTTGTTCGTTTATTTCGTTATCTTTTAAAAATTGTACTAAACCTGGATCTAATTCTTCTCCATTTGAAGCAGCTTTTTCAGTATCTGTTTCAACTACACTAATATTTGTATTTTCAATTTTTGGTTCTTCTTTAGGTTTAAAATATAAATCTAAATCAGAATTAAAATCCGTTCCATTAAGTTGTGCTTTTAAAATTTTTTTAGCGTTAACATCTCCATTTGCAGCGGCTTCACGCAATTTCTTCATCTTATCAATTGGAATAAATTTCATATCAGTTACCTTTTATTCTGAAAAACTTTCCCAAGAATATCCTGTCCAATAAATAGGAGGAACGTCGTAAAATTCATATTTTCTATTTATTAAATATTCTGGAACTGGTGGAAGTACTTCTAATTCCTCTTTACTGTATTCATCGAATCTTTTCATTATAGGAATACCTCTATATTTTTCTATCAACTCTAATATTTTATTTTTCTTTTCCATATCTTCTTTCCTCCTTAGAAAAAATATTAATACTTATTTTTAAAAAAATCAAGTAAAATACTTAATTTTTATTAAATTCCTTTAATAAAAGTGGTTTTTCACCTTTTTTAACATCGTTAGAATATATAATACCTTTTTTAACAGCAGGATGTAATAAAGCCTGTGCAAAGGTATTTCTAATCCCTTGATCGCCTTTAATAATAGAACCTATAGGAACTAATCTTTTTGAAGCGCCAGTATCAAATCTAGTCATATTTCTTTCGACAGAAACATCGAAAGGAATATCATTAAAAATTATTTCTACGTTATATCCGTTTTGTTCCAATAAATCTAATTGTTCTTTAATTCCGTGATAACTTCCACCAACTTTCCCGATCACTAAATTATAACCTTTTTTTGCACTATTTTGTAGTAATCTATTAGAAAGCATAACACTTTCTTCGTGAACTCCAGAAACCATATTTGGTTCCATCTTAAATTCGGGAATTAATTCTTTAAAATTATCAGCGTCTATTTCAATAGCGCCACCTGTTGTTAACAACGGCTTTGAAAGATAAGATTTTCCAGCCGCAGGTAAACCTAAAATCAAAGTTGCTTTTCTTTCCTTTTTTTTAGGACCTAATTTTAATTGTCTAACAATTTCTTCATTAAAAATTTTTTTCCTTAATTTTTCTCGATTTGGCAAATTAAGAGTGTCGTGTTCTTTTGCTAATCTTGCTATTTCTTCAATTTTTTCTCCGTATTTTTCTCCGTATAATTGTTGAACTTGATCTTGTTTTTCTTCTGGCATATCATCATAAAATTCTCTTGGTTTTCCACTAAGAGTCATTTTTGGCAAAAACGATTTTATATCTTCTCCTGTTAAAGATTCAATTTCGCTATTTTCAACTTTTTTTTGATATTTTTTTGTATTCGCACCTGCGTCTGTGTTACCTTTTTTGCCTATAAATTCACCAGTTTTTGCTGAGTGCATTCTATTTCCTTTAACATTATCACTTATTGTTACATCGCCTGTTGCTACAACTTCATTTTCATTTTCATTCATCATTTTCTTCTCCTTTATCTTCTATTTTAGGAAGAGAATAAAAGATATTAGGAATATGAGTTTTTGTTTGAACATAATAATCTTCGTTTGCGCCTAAATTCCAAATCCCACCTAATAATTCTAAACTTTCATCAGAAAATACGCTCCAATCTCTTGTTTGAAAAAACTTTAAAGCTTCATTATAAGTTGATGAAGGAATATTACTAACTTCGTAATTTTCTTTAATCCATTCATCGATAAAATTCCAATCTATTTTCATATTATAAATCCTTATTTAAAATTAACATTTTTCCTAAATTTAATATATTTCTTTGATGTGATTCAGAAATTTGATAATCATATCCCAATAAAATACCAAGTATACTTTCATCATAACTTGTAAGAGTTTTTATAAAAGAATTTGCTATTCTATCAGATCTTGTAGAATCTACTCCTGATTTTTCAAATTGTTGTTTTACTTTACCTTTAATAGATTTTAATAATTCTGTATTAGATTTTAATCTATATTGTATATGATCTAAATCATCGGTATCTATGTATTTACTATTTCTTGTATCTAATAAAGCCTGCATAATCTTTTCTTCATGATAATCAGCATAGCCTAAAGCATAATTTTTATTTACAGTTGTATATAAATTTGTTCCATATGCTCCTTGTACTCCATATACACTAAAAAAATTTACATCAGGACTTACATATCCATCTAAAATTTTCTTTCTTTTATCTCCTTCCGAAGAAAAACCACGATAAACTTTTTTGTATCCATTTTGATTTGATAAAAGTCTAAATTCGTTTTGGTCGATATAACGAGCATGATTGTCTTTATATCTATTCTTTCCTAATACACATACAAAAATGTTTAAAGCAATTCTGGGTCTACTTGGATCTGGTGCAAAATTATAAGAAGATACATTTGTAGTTTTTCCATATAAACTATCTATATTCGAACACACTTTTTTTGAAAAAAGTTTATCTATATTTGCGTCAATATCTTCTACCGATCTTAAAAGTGGAACTTCGGCACAAGTATTCATATCTTTAGCCTTTTCAAAGAAGCTTTGTAAATCTGTTCCTGCTTTTAATTTAATTTTAGGAGCGACTGCTTGCTCTTCTTCTTTAGGCGCTGAAGAACTAGCTCCAGCACCATCTTTAGAAGTAAATTCACCTGTAGTATCGTCGTGAAATTGATTTCCTTTTTCGTTATTACTTTTTGTAACACCCATAATTTATTACCTATTTTTAATTAAAATCGAAAAATTCATCTGCAATATTATCGATTTGTTCATCAGTAAAGTTAGAAGTATCCATACCGTTATCAGTACACATTTGTCTAATTTGAGCAATTTGTTCTGGTGTATGTTTAAGTTGTGGAACAGAACTTCCAGTATTACTATTGTTATTGTTAACAGTATTAGCAGTATTAGAAGCATTTACATTTACATTTGCACTTGTAGAAGGCTTACTAGTATTAGTATTAACATTAGTATTTGTACCTGCATTTGCATTTAACTTATTCAACATACCAGTAAGAGCAGCCTTTTTATTAGCATATTTATCCATAACCTTGATAGAGCCTTTTGGATCATAATCTTTTTGTCCTTTTTGAATATCTCTAACAAATTGTTCTGATTTTGTCTTTTTAGCATATCTTTTTGCAATTGCACCTGCTACACCTGGATTTCCTTTTTTAGTTTCTGAGAAAACTTTAGATTCTCCGGTAAATTCGTTTTTAGAAACATCCCAACTACGTTTTGCAACATCCCAAACAGCATCTCCACTTAATTTAATAACCCATTTTTTGCCGTCTCTTGTAACAAGCATAGTTTTCTTTTGATAAGCGTTATCTTTAAATCTATTGTAATAATAACCTTTTTTAGCAGCAAACTCTTTTTCAACATCTTTAATTTTAATTCCGTTTTCACCGCCTGTTAAAAGTGGATTAACTGTTACACCACGACTTTTTTGATGTAATGGTTTGCCGTTTGTACTGTTATAAGTAAATTTTCCATCACTTGTTCTAGGTTGGTCTTTTCTATGTTGAGATCCAGTAACTTCACCTTCATCAATTCTTCTATCCCAACCAACTCTTCCACTTCTTCCGCCATACATTCCGCCTTTAGGTGAACCACCACCTCTATCTTCTTTGTATTGACCAAATTTAGAATTTTCAGTTTCGTGAATTTTATGCATTTTATGCAATTTTTGAGTTCTAGATTTCTTTTTCTTCTTATTTTCAGCCATATTTTCTCCTTAATCAAAAAAATATATTAGTATTCACATTTATTTTACTAATATTTTTAGCATTAAACAACAAAAAAATATTAAAATTAATATTTATAATTTATCTTTTCGAGCTTAATCTACTTTTTCTTTCTATATATAACTTTTCCAAATATTTTTTATTTTGTTTTTGGGTATGCAAATTTTTACTAGTAGCCAAAAGTGTTTGAATACGCATAATTTCTTGTTTTAGCTCAAAATCATTCATTTTTTTATATGCTTTCATTCTTTATTTCCCCTTCTTTTCTCTATTCCTTGTCTAATTTTATCAAAAGCAGCTTTAACTCCTATCGTAATACCAATAACAATAATCAAAAAAGGTGTGCCAGGTCCTAACCAAAACGCCCAGCAAGCGCTTCCTACACTAAACATGCTAATTCTTAGCGCTTCATTCGACCAGCAAATAAAACCGATAAGATAAGGAACCCAAACTTCACTACTTACAAGCAAAAACACAATAACGAAAATAATTGCAGTTCTCCAATCTCTAATATTATAAAAAATCCAAATAAAAGGAAAGCTGATCCAAAACCAAACCCGTTTCCAGAACCTTTTCCATTTACTAGGTTCTTGTCTTATCTTCTCTTTTCTTATATTTGCTTGTGCATTATATTTTTCTTCAAGCTCAGCTAAATAAGGATTCTTTTTCTTTTCTTTTTTCATATTACAATAATTATAAAACATAAAAAAAGACTAGGCAAGTGCCTAATCTTTTTTTGTTTATTTTAGCTTATTTTAAACTATTCACCAGCTACAACAAATGTATCTGCGCTAATTGCAACTACTTTGCCTTCTCTTACAGCAAATAAGTAATATGTGCCTTTAGTTAATCCAGTAGCAACATAAGCACCTACTCCTTTTGCAGTTGAAGGTGTAGCATCTCCGATACTTGGAGCAGTTGTATCAGCATATAAACCATCAATCATAAGATCTCCTGGAATTATAGAAATGCTTGATAAGATATCTTTTGTAGCATCATAGATAAATTTAACTGAAGGTGTAGCAGCAGTTCCTGTAGAAACGTGTGCATAGATTGCAATACGTTTATTATCTGGTACAAAGACATCATGATAAACTCTGACATTAACTTTATAACCATCAAAATCTTGAACAACATTAGGTTGGAAAACTTTAACTTTATCATATTTTGTAACGTGATAAACTGCTGATTTAGCACAAACAATAAAGTCAATCTTCTTAGAATCTGTTCCCCAAGAATAACCATTTACACCTAATTTAATCATAGTTCTAAATCTTGATTCTGGTACAGCGATAATATCTCTTCCTAAATATTGAGAAATTGTGAAAGAAACATTTTCTTTATATTCATTTTGTCTTAATGTACGGACAAGTTCGTTTGTAGATTGTAACATAGCCCAGAAAGCATTTGAACAGAAGATAACTTGATCTTCTTCTGGGACTTCAGCATCTGCTAAAGCTAAGAAAGCATCGTTTAAAGCTTGAACAGGACCGTTTGCATTATAACCAAGTGTAGTAGATAACTTAATTTCACTTGTAGAAACAGTTCCAGCTAATTCTGCTAATTTTGAGAATACATAAGCATCAACTTCAGGAACAACTTTAGTTCTTGAGAAGTCTTTCATAGTAGCACCAACCAAGATTTCACCTGTTTCTTCGTTATCGAATAAAGCGATTCTTAATTGTTTAGCTCTATCACATCTAAGTGTGAATTCTTCCCATTCTAATGAGACATCACCAGTTGGATATCCATATCCTGAACCTGTTTTAGCTTCTGCTGAATCAAAAGCAGCATATGCTTGATCGGTAGCACTAGCATTAGCTCTTTGATAGTTTCCTAAACCATCTGAACTAAATTTAGCAATTTTAACAGTTCTAACACCTGTAAATTGTAATAAATCTTTTTCGCCATCTAAAATTGAAGAAATAGCATCTTTTTTATAAACTTTATCCCAAGCTTCAGTAGCGAACTTTGTAATTAATTGAACATTATTCATTCTTCTTTTTTCTCCCTAAATTTTAAAATGTGCGTTTCTTTTCTTTTTTTATTTCTTAGTTAAATCTGTGCCGAATAATTTAGAAGCTCTTTCCCTTTGTGCATCTTCATCATCATCAGGGACTTCATCTTCTTCTTCTTCGTCATCATCATCATAACTTTCGTCTTCGTCTTCGGTTTCATCTTCTTCTTCGTCAATATCACCACCTAAATCAGAAATATCTTCTTTAAATTCTTCTTGACCTTCTTTATCTTTAGGTATTTCACGAACATCTTCTAATTCTTCTTTAGTAGCACCAGCTAAATCAGGAGCAGCACCTGCAGCACCTTCATTCTTTTCTACTTCAGCTTCAAATTCTTTAGTAGGTTCGTATCCCATAAGATCCATGATACCGAATAAATCATCTTTTTCCATTTCACCATTATCAAAAGCCTTTAAAAAACCATCTAACATCATTTCATCAATTTCATCATCGCTTTTATCTTTGTTCTCAGGTTTTGCCTTTAATTGAGCTTTGATTTGTTCAAGGGTGGAACGAATTTCTTCATTATGATCCATCTTCTTTTTCTCCTTTTTAAACTTTAAAAATCTTCTTCAACGCAATATCTCTTTCAGAAAGTTCAGGAGTAGGTGTATCTGCTCCATTATTTCCTAACACAGATAAACGTGTTGGATTAGGATTAGGTTTTGTAAATTCCGTAGGAGTAGGGTCAGATTTTTTTTGGTATAAATTTGGGTTCGAATTTGAACTTTCGTTCAAATCTGAACCAGATTTCCATTCAGGATGAGTAGCTAATTCATTTTGAATGTTTTCCAAAGTTACATCTAAGCCTTTTCCACGTAATATAAACGTAGCATCTTCAAACCTATTTTCATCAATGCCACTTCTTAATAATGCGACTTGTTCTGACAACTCTTGAAAAGCTTTTGCTTTAGAATCTAATTCAGTTTTATAATTTTTAGAATCTAAATCATATTCTTCTTTAAGAGTATCATACCTTTGTGCGTTTCCAAAAAGATCATCTAGTTCTTCTTCACTGTTCACACCATAACGAGAATAAACTTTTTTCAAAGTTCTTGCTTCGGCTTCTTTTCTAGTTTTGCCTGCAATCTCGTCTACTTGGCTTTGAGTAAACATTTGTGTAGCAGTTCCAGACACAACACCATTTTCTTCTTTTAGTTCTTGTTCTTGAACTGGTTCTGGTTCAAGAATTGTTTCATGAAACAATTCTTGGTCGCTTGTTAAACCTGCATCTTCCTTCTCTTCTATCGTAGGAGTAGGAGTGTTGCTTAAAACATTTGCTGGAGAAGTCACAGCTTCTTTTCCTTCTTCTTTTTCTTTTTCATCAATAATCATAGTATACCTCACTATCAGAGTTAAACTCGGTTAAAAGAACCGATACTTTAATTTTATTATACACACAAACAAAAGCTAATTCAAAGTCTTTTTCATTTTTTTGTTGACAAAGGCTGGTTCTTAGGCTTAGGCATAGTTTTAGTATGGTGCATAGTGATTTTTCGGGGGAGGAATAAATTAAGGAAAAGACCCCGCCCCTTTGGGTCGACTACTACCCCCTAGGTGGTATATATAAAACTTTTTAATCTAGTTTTTAAAACTATATAATCTAATACAACATATAAGATTATATATATTATATAATACTATCTAGTTTTTAAAACTATGTAATGTAATAACTTATATTATATAATATAGTTTTATGTGCTTTAATATGTAGTTTAATAAATCTTATATCATAGTATCTAAAAATTAAGGCTAAAAACCATATTTACATATAAATAAACGACTTTATAAAAAATCGTTCTTAAACGGCTTTAAAACCATATAAAAATTAATCGTATATAAATATATATAATCTATAATCTTATAAATTGATTTTTAAAACCATAAAAAAAAGACCATATTTTTAAATCAAAAAATTTTTTTAATTTTAGTTAACTTTTTCTTGTATCATATATTAATATTATGTATAATATATATATGTAAGGTAAATAAATCCTTATAAACCATATCAAAAGAAAGAGAGGAAATAAAAATATGGAAAAAAACAAAAGTTTTAAAACAATAAGCGCATTTCTTGCTTACTACATGGACAAAAAAGATGTTGCAATCGTTGGTGAAGCGTTAATCAGTAATCAATACGATTGTTGTATCGCTTTAAACGTTCAAGAGGCACCATGTGAGGAAATTGTCGAGGTTATGGACAAAGACCAAATCGAAAAAGTTCTAAACCAAATAAAAAATATGGTAAACCTAAAATATGTCCTTGTAATGGATGAAATAAAAGAAATGCACTACTACTTTAAATAGTAGTTTTAAAAAAATAAGCGCTAAAAAAAAAAGCGCTTTTTTTTATTTTACGGATCGAGCCGTGCAATGTTTAATTTTTATGGTTTATTTAATTTTAATACTATTTATATAGTCAAAAAAATTTTTTAAAAAAATTTAAAAAAAATGTTGTATTATAATTTTAATATATGTATAATATATATAGTTAAGGTAGTTGATAACTTAACGCCATAAAAAAAGAAAGAGAGGAAATAAAAATATGGTTTTAAAAGAAGTTTTAGAAAAACTTGAAGCAGTAAAACAAGGTCGTTATGTAAAAGTCGCTTTCCAAACAACAAAAGGCGATTATAAAAAGGAAGTTGAGACCGTTATAAGATTTTGCGATTATGCAAATATCAATGGTATAGAAGTTAAAGGAAAACCTAACCCAAATGAGACTTACATTGTCCCAAATATGGTTATCTACAATAGCCATACACAACAATACTACTTATCTCTAAAGATAACTAAAGGCGATAATAAACCAAAGGTTAGATACTTCTTTAAAGATAAAGAAATTGATAAAGCCGCTTATGAAATCGCTAATCCACCAAAAGGCGCACCAATAACGATTATGTTCAAGAAAAACATAAAAGACATAATCTCAATAGGCGAATAGCCTAAAAGATAAAATCCGCTTAAAACGAAAAGCGGATTTTTAAATATCTATATAGCCGTGCAGCGTATAACTATGAATAAAATTTTATTTAATTTTATAATAAAAAAAATTTAATTTTATTTAATTTTCTTCTTGCTTTGTATATTAATATTATGTATAATATATATAGAGTTAAGGGAAAGCCCAAAACTCAATCAATGGAGGAATTGGAAAAATGAAAGTCGTAAGAATGAAAACTTTAGAAGAATTGTTAAACGCTAAAAAAGAAAATAACGTTATTGAGGTAAGAACGGATGTTTTTATAAATCCAGAATATGCATATAAAAAACGCAATGCTTGGCGAGTTAGAACAAAAGTTGTCATCTATGAAAACGAAGATTGGTTTTTAGGAAAATGCGGGGAAAAATACGGACCTAGATACCATACTCAATGGGTGATTGATGCTACGTTTGGTAAAGATTATAAAGAAAATGATGCCGCCGAATTGCTCTTAGAAACAATGAAAGCACTAGAAAAATGCGACCATTGTTTCCTAAGCATTAATTGTAAACGCTTATCAAGGTCAAGAGATATGGACACCATCATACAATTCTTAAATATCGCCTTTGAAAGAGCCTACCTCATAGGCTAGGCTTAAAAAAAAAAAAAAAACGGAAGAAAAAAAATCCGTTTTTTTTAACAGGAATGTCCCGTGCATCGGATTTCAAGATCCTATACATGTTTTTTTTAACCTCAAATAAAGTAAATAAAAAAAATAAACTTTTTGAAAAAAAATACTTGACAACTATTTTAATACATATTATAGTTATAATGTAATCAATAGGAGGAAAGAAAAGATATGATACAAGAAGTTCAACACTTAATCTTAAACAAAGGAATCGGCGAAGATGTAAAATTCTATGGTGTAGTCGATAAAAAACAAATCAAAGGCACATTTGCTTTAGTCGATTTATGCGATAATGAAACACTTGAATATGTTTCAGTTCAAATCGATGTAAGAGATAAAGCAACCAAAGAAGATGGACTCATTCAACATTTTATAGATACACTTTACTATTGTGATAAAGTTATCATAAATAAACGTTATGGCTATGATGCAATTCATATGGTAGAAACTACTTACTAAAAAGAAAGGAGGAAAAAGAAACTATGAATACTCAAATCTTAAGTTTTGATAAAGATGGTAATATGGTCAAGAAAACGATCGTCAAAGGCTTAGAAGAATTTTTGAATAATTATGAATATTATTCAAAACATTTTGAAAGATGGGAAGTCTCAATCATTGAAGATGGTTTCCAAATATTCGAAGATGAAAATCTTTGTGAAGAATACACCATCACAAAAGAAGAATTGAAATAGAATCTCAACCATAAGCAAAAAAAGAAAAAGGCTAGAAATAGAATCTAGTCTTTTTTTGATCCGCATCAGCTCAAGATCAGAAGCCGTGCAGAACAGGGATATAGCAGTTGCAGTATATGCTAATCTTCTATTGCTTTTTTTATTTTTTATTATTTTTATTTTCAATGGCTTATTTTTAATTATTTTTATATGGTATATAAGATTAATCATATTATTTAAAAATCGTTCTTAAACGGCTTTAAAACCATATAAAAATTAATTATAATATATATA
>CAVKZO010000024.1:0-22257 GCA_963661135.1 Lachnospiraceae bacterium
TAAGGTGTTACGTTTTCTCAAGAGTAAATTTAGCCATTTAGAGGGTAAAAACAGTAAAGATACAGTCCAATCCACCCCTCTGATGGCTTTTTTATTGGACATATCCACCATTGTACCGAGTATGGTGGTATTTGTTATTGAGTGGATATGTGGGAAATAACTTAATTAGCATCAAAAATAAGACCATTATTATTTAGTTGTTAACAACAATTAAAAATATCTCAATTAGTTAGATACCTTCGATTCAAAATAATACTATTTTATTGTATAATAACTGTAATATATTGGCTTATAGGGGTGACGTCATGATCGAGGAAATTGATTTTAATAATATTCAAAAATATAAAGAAAAAGAATTCTCTCCAATATTGTTTATATACAATAGAGAAGCCTTCAGCGTCGCATTATCAAAAACTCAAACTGAAAATTCTTGGGAATTACTTTTCAAAATATTTTTAAATCGTTTTTACAATGATTATAGAGATATCATTGAAACGAATTTCATGGACCAGCTATTGTTTAAAAAAGATGCGACCCATGGATATCGTTTATTTTCACATTCGGATGATAAACTAAACAATCGAAAACAAAAGAATAGTATAGTTGTTAAATTTGATAACGATTCATATGTAAAGTTATTTCATAATGATTTCAACAATTTGGTTTTGATTAGGAAAATTATCAAATCAAACGATTTTACGGGCTTGAAATTATATATAGCCTCAAATGATGAAATTGACACTCCTGACTTTAACAAAGAGTACAAAAAGTTAGCGAAGAAATATAAAAAATATAATATTAAGAAATCTATTTTTGTCGCTAGCCATATTAATGGAAAGTTATTAAATGATTTCGAAAAGCTAGTTAAATATGTCAGAGACGAATTTAAGACTAGAAAACTCCTTGGAGATATTAAGTTAACCGATGAGCAAGAAACTACCTTAAACAATTACATGGGTAATCAATTAGGAATTTTTAATTCTAATCCTATAGGTTTTTCACCTGATTATCCGAGACTTTTTGCACTTGGTTTAGTTAGATACGCGATGCGTAACTATAACAAAAATCACAATGGAGAGTTCTGGCCATATTTCTATACTGATTTTAACGTAGATATTTCTCCAGCTAAGCAAAAATATATTCATGAGATTTTCGTGTCAATATTGAAAGAAGATAATAAAGCTTGTTTAGAAAATGCGGCAAATAAGATCGATATGATCACTATGCATACTTTTGTATCAGACAATTCTGCATCTCAATTGTTTGATTATTTGTTTGATTTTTGGCGTTTAGATTTATTAAGAAACGTTGAGAACTTTAATAACAATGCAGATGGCGTTGATGTTTTCTCTGAACTTATTAAGGTTATGGAATACGGAACGCAAAACGTTAGAACCCATACATCTCAATTATTAAAATTCAAAGATTTGAAACCTATATTCAAGAATAGAATCAAAAGAATATTTAGGCTTATAAATGATGCCTTCTGGAATGAAACAAAAATAAATGAGACTGGTAATAGGATCAATCACTTACTAAATTTGTGGATGGAAGATCCAAAAGGTGCATTCCAAAAGGAAAAGAAATATGTTGCAAAACATACTTCTAGGGAAAAAGGCGAAATCTTATATCATTCACCGGTTTTGAAATTAAATATTGAGGAAGAAAAATTAAGAGTTGTCTTACCTTCTCAAAGACTTATTGAATGTGACGATAATGATAGACCTATATGGACTATTGAATCTGATAACGGTCAATTCGAAAGAGTTAAAATCGAACCAGAATTTAAGAAAGATAAAATTGGATATTATATCGATAGAACAAGCGTTGAAATCCCTTTGAATTTAATGCTTTCTAATTTTAAGTTCACGCTTAATAGTAACGATAAAACTCTAAAGAAATATGAAATAAAGTCGTCTAAGATTAGATTCTTTTATTCTAATGGAAAACATGTTGACCACAATACATCATTACTGCCTCAAGGTTTTGTGACTTGCTATTCTGATTCTAAAAATTATCCGACAGTATTAGGCGAAGAAAATCGAGTTTTAACATCTAATGGATTGTTTCTAAAGAATTTGAATTTAACCAAGGGCCAAATTGTGATCTTGAATGACAATACAGGGATTCAAGTTGCCCAAAAGCTAAATGAAGGATACACAGAAAGTTATCCTCTTGATGGATTAACGATAAAAGATGATGTTAATTCATACGATGCATACGCTAAACTTCCAAAATTGCTATTTAAGGCAGATCCTAAGGAATTGGATGGAATTAGTCTAGTTATCAATGGCCACAATCACAAAGTAACAGAATTAGATTTTAAAGAATTTAGAATTGCCAACGAATTAAACATTTCTGGATATCTGTTAGATTTAAAAAATCTTATAAAAACAGATGGCATATACGAATTATTCCTCAGTTATCCAAAATATAAGAAGCAACTATTTCACTCATCTTTTGTTTATATCAAAGACTTCAAATATTCTTTTAGAAATAAACCATATATTTTTGCAGAAGAAGCATCTATTGATTTACCAAGAAATTACAATTTCATTGAATTAAACGACAAGAAATGGAGCGATTCGATAAGAGCCAATTTTGACGTACTAAATTTCACATTCAATTTTGCGGAAAGAGACAAAGCTCAAACCGATAAATACTGTGAGTTAGTAAAAGAACAATTTTTAGTTTTATCCTTCAAATTAAACGGATCCATACTTAAATGCTATTTCTATATACCTGCTTTGTATTGGAGATTTAATTCAAGTGATGAATGGAACGTTAAGAAACCTCAAGATATTCTTTTAAAAGACTTGAAGCATAGTAAGAAGAAACTTTATTTAAGCGGACCATTTAACTTTAATAAGATTTCTATTACAACAGATATCGATGTTGATATTGCAGATGAGGAAAGCGAGATTAAATGTACTGATATCAAAAATCCATCATTCGATTTATCTAAAGCGTTTGATTGGTTTAACAATAGAGATGAAATATATAGGACCCTGTATATTAAATTCGATGAAGATAAAGAAAAAAGACTTACTCGTATAGTTTGTAAGAGCATATTAAATAACGTTAATCTTATTGCTGATTTTGACAATAATGTTTTATTGGGCGATGTTGATATCTATGGTAATGAATCATATACGATTTCTATAAGACACAACGATCAAATAATCTGCGAAGATAAGCAGATTATTGATGGCAAGTTTGAAGTTGAATGTGAGAACGAACTTCAAACAGGGAAATACGAAATAAACGTTTATGAAGTAGTCGAAAACGAATCTGATGGTTTTGATGTTGAAACTTCATCAATAATCTTAAATAAGGAACCAATTATTAAGGAAATTATTAATTTATCAAACTTAGAGAAAGAAAAGATTCTTCTTAAAGGTTACAAAGATAAGGAGAATAAATATTATCCTTCAAGCCTTTCTTGTGATTACTACATTTCAAATCTAAAGAGAACCACTTTTAACGATCTTATTGATGAGGGAACATTAATCGAGGAAGATGGTGAAGTAATAAACCTTTATGGCGTATGGAATGAGGACATTGATTATCTGGATAAGAATCTAATGAATTCTTTTGTGTGGTATGAAGGTATATTGAAACTTGATAAAAATGGTGAATCTTTCAAATTATCGAAAGTTTTGGTGATGTTTACTGATAAATTAGATATGAAATCGATCTATGTATTCATACCAGATGAGCAAGAGGATTATTCAGGTTTAGTTATCTATACAGGAAAAGACAAAAGACAAATTGTTCCTGGATATCAGTATAAAAAGTTTACCAGATTGCAAAAAAGACAATGTGAAATGTTTGATGATAGCCGCAACTATCTTTTAATCGACTTCAAGGAGGACACAAAATATGGCATTTAACATAATAGATGCGTCAAGAAAAATATCTGAGAAATACAGACGATATTTAAAAACAATGTTTGATATTAAAGATCCTGAATATAAAGCGTTGTTTGAAAAAAGACTTGAAGATAACAAAGTATTTGAAAAAGGGCCATATCTTGATGTTACAAATTCTTTTGCAAAAGGGAAAAGTCTAGAAGATTTAATTAACGAAGGATTAATATCTAGTGAATTTAGAAAATTAGATAGACTCTATAAAATCCCTAATCTTCATCACCATCAAGAACAAGCTTTGAGAAAGGCAATTGATGGGCAAAATTTAATTGTTTCAACCGGTACTGGTTCAGGTAAAACAGAATGTTTCTTGCTTCCAATTATTAATGAACTGTTAAGAGAAAAAGAGAATGGAACACTAAATGATGGGGTACGAGCTTTAATAATTTATCCTATGAATGCTCTTGCTAACGATCAAATCGATAGACTTAGAAAAACATTCATTGAATACCCAGATATCACGTTTGGTTGCTATACCGGTCAAACAAAAAATCATGATAAAACAACACCACACGAAAAAGGCGCGATTGACCAATACATAGAATTAAATGGCAAAAGAATCGATGATGTAAGACTTCAAAAGCCTTTAAAGAATGAAAGATTATCGAGGGATTCCATGAAAAAGAATCCACCTCATATCCTAATTACCAACTATGCCATGCTTGAATATTTAATGTTAAGACCAGAGGACAACGTTTTCTTTGATGGCCCTAAGTCTAAAAGTTGGAAGTTTGTCGTCTTAGATGAAGCACATACATATACTGGATCTACAGGTATTGAAGTTTCCATGTTATTAAGACGCTTAATGGCAAAACTTAATAAGAAAGACTTACAATTCATTTTGACGAGTGCTACTTTAGGAAATGAAAAATCTAATGATGAGGTTATAGAATTCGCTCATAAACTATGTTCTGTTGATTTTAAGAAAGAGAATATAATTCGCGCTAAAAGAATAGAACTAAAGCAAGAAGAAGGAAAATATCAGCTTGATAAAGATTTCTATTCATTTGCAGAAAAATTAATAGATGATGGGTATGAAGATTCGTATATCATCGAACAAATCGAAAACACCTATAAATTTGGAATCGATGAGACTACGTTAGGTGAATATTTATATGACCTATTAATCAAAGATTGCACCTTTTGGAAAATCAAAAACTTTTTAGAATCACCAAAAAGCGTTAAATCTATTAGCGAGCACCTTAACTGGACAGAAGAGGATATTTCGACATTTGTCGAAGTTGCGTCTCGTGCATCTAAAAATGGTTCTAAATTATTTGATTCTAGATACCATATGTTTTTGCGTGCCACTGAAGGCGTGTTTATTACGCTTGCTCCACATAAAGACCTCTTCTTAAACAGAAAAGACAGGGTTTTTAGCGGTAATAATGAATATAAAGTGTTTGAGGCAGTAACATGCACTCAATGTCATTCTATCTATTTAGTTGGATATGTAGAGAACGATCATTTAGTTCAAAAATCCAACGCAGAAACGGATGAAATAAAGGAAGCATACTACATTGGTGATACTTATAACGATACGGATGAAGATGAGACTTTAGAGAATTCTAAACTGGTAATAGAAAAATACGAATTATGTCCTCATTGCGGCTTCATCAGGAGTTCAAAATCCGTTCACAAAGCATGTTGTGAGCATGATGAGAAAGACTTTGTTAAAGTATTCAAAGTTAAAACGACTGATAGCGTTAATGGTAGAGTCACAAAATGCGTTTGCTGTGAAAACGTTAATAGATTAGGAATCTTAAGAGGATTCTTTTCAGGCCAAGAAGCTTCAACTGCCGTAATAGGGACTTCTTTATTCGAAGAATTACCAAGTCATGAAAAGAAAATCATTATCCATAAAGCTGATGATGACGGTTTTGACGTAGAAGACACAGAAGAAAAGATTGAACTAACATCAAAAGCAAAACAATTCATCGCCTTCTCTGATTCGAGACAAGCGGCAGCTTATTTTGCTAGCTATTTTTCTGTGTCATATAACTCAATCCTTTATGGACGTATGATTAAAAATCAAATGGATAATTTGGCAAATAACAATATTGAGATTCCTTTGTTTATCAATAATTTAACAGCATCGATGCAAGAAAATAAGATTATTCCGTTTGATGAGTACTTGATGTCTTTAAAGACTAAGAGTATTACCTCTTTTGACTATGAAAAGGTTGCATGGCAGGCTTTGTTAAAAGAACTTGTTGATTCCAATTCAAGAAATTCATTGATTGGATTAGGCTTATTAGGTATCGATTTTAACCCAAACATTAAGCTATTCGGACCACATAAGAAATATGCTTTAAACGTCGAAGAAGTTAAAAACATCTGTATGGTATTTGTGATGTCGATGCTTGCAGAGCCTGCAATGTATTATCCAAAGAGCATGACTATCGCAGATAAAGAATTCTTCACGCATAATGGTATTGAATTAAGTTATTTAAAAGATAGTGGCTCTGATTATGTTAAATCATTTATTCCAAAAAATGATTCTTTCTCTAACAAGAGATTAGATTATCTAACGAAAGTCTTAACTCAAGTTGATAAAGATATAACTAGGGAAGATGTTGTAAAAGTATTAGGGCAAATATGGGATGCATTCTTTGCACCTAATAAGGAATCTAAGCCTCAAATAATGTTTAAAGATAAAGAGGGCCATTACAAGGTCAACCTTTCTAATTTGACATTAACTAAAAATCAAAATGTTTATAGATGTAAAAAGTGTAACAAACTAACCTCTTTCAACGTTAAAGGTGTATGCCCTACATAT
Source organism: Lachnospiraceae bacterium (assembly GCA_963661135.1). GTDB lineage: Bacteria > Bacillota_I > Bacilli_A > RFN20 > CAG-826 > Onthovivens. The sequence goes on from CAVKZO010000024.1 coordinate 6,709, forward strand.
CATTGTGATGGTGAACTTGAGGAAGTAGATATTGATGCTCTTGAGAAAGATAATCATTACTACAAGTTATATCATGATTTAGAGATTGAACCTCTTAGAGTAGTGGAACATACTGCCCAATTAGATAGAGAAGAAGCATATAACTATCAAAACTTATTTAAAGATCAAAAGATTGATGTTTTAAGCTGTTCGACAACATTTGAAATGGGTGTTGATGTAGGTGAACTTGAAACTGTATTCATGAGAAATATGCCTCCTTCTGCTTCTAACTATGCTCAAAGAGCAGGACGTGCAGGTCGTAGTGCTAAATCTGCGGCTTTTGCTTTAACGTTCTGCAATAAATCAAACCACGATTTCAATTACTTTGATAGACCTTCTGAGATGATTAATGGCGTTATTGAACCACCTCATTTCAAAATAGATAACGAAAAGATATGTATTAGACATTTATATTCTTCTGCCTTGTCCTTCTTCTTTAAATTGCATCCAGAGTTCTTTTCTAATGCAAAGAAAATGATGGAAGAGAATGAAGAAACAGGTTTATGTGGTTATACAGAATTCGAAAAGTTCTTAAGAGATGACTCGAAAGAAAAAGAGAAATTGAAGCAATATCTTTATGATTCCATTCCAAGTTCTTTATACAATAAATTTGAACTTAATAATTTTGGATGGATTAAATGGCTATTTACAACACACGAAGAAGATTATCCTAGCCTTTTTGATGTTAGAAACCATTACTTAAGCGAAATAAAGGTCTTAAGAGATGCATATGATACAGCCAAAAAAGAAGGAAATCCTCAACAATATAGTTTAAAGAACCGTATTAAAACTTACGAAGAAGAGCGTATTATTAGTTTCTTATCTAGAAGCAACATCTTACCTAGATATGGCTTCCCAGTTGATACTGTTGATTTAGAAATTAACACTAATACAAAAGATAATGATTTATCGGGTCTTGAACTTACAAGAGACTTATCTATGGCTATTTCTGAATACGCTCCAGGATGCCAAATTGTTGCGAACAATAGACTTGTTACATCGCAATACATAAAGAAGAATCCAGGCTTTGATTGGCGTAAATATGACTATATTGAATGTGATAAATGTAAAACGTTAAATGTTTCACCCAATATTGTTTTAGGAAAGGATGAAGAACATCCTCTTTGTAAATGCAAGCAATGTGGCGAAGCATTAGATTCAAAAAGAATTAGAACGTTCATAATTCCTGAATTTGGTTTTGTTGCGTCTGAAAAAATTGATAAGCCTACATTAATCAAACCAGAAAAAACATATAGAACAGAAGCAACGTTCTTTAGTTATAAAGATTCTGTTTTAGAGTCTAAATATAAGATTAACGGCATTAATATTGTTGTTTCTCAAATCGGAAACGATGGCGAAATGGCGATGCTTAATACTACTGATTTCTTTGTATGCCCACATTGTGGATATACAATAGAAAAGCCAGCAGGCATTGGTCCATTTACAAAAACAATTACTGATAAAAAAGGTCATAAGGATCCAAGAGGTTATTGGTGTAAGAAAGAAACTAAACTTGAAAGATATTCTTTAGGCTATAAATTTAAAACTGATGTTATCAAAATTAAGATTGAAGCACCTCTTCTAAATCTAGATAAACCTCATGAAGAGGCATATTCGATATTACAAGCATTAATTTTGAGTGCTTGTAGAATCTTGAATATTGAAAATACTGAAATTGCAGGATGTCTTCAATATTACGGCGATTCATTTGGCCATAATTATAGCTACATCTTATATGACACAACTCCGGGCGGAGCGGGTCATGTAAAAAGATTAAATACTGAAGAAATGATAGAAAATCTTCTATATACCGCTTATCACATAGCAAAATCTTGCTGTAATTGTGCAGAAGATTCTTCTTGTTATAGCTGCTTAAGAACATACCAAAACCAAAAATACCACGACATTATCAAGAGAAGTTATGTTATTGATTATTTAGAAGGCATAGTTAAATAGTTGAAAACTTTTCATAATCTTTTACCACTGTAAAAGTCGTCAAAAGCAGAACGACTAAGAAAAAAGTAATTGGAATGTTTTTATGTAGATTTTTCTAATATACGATTTTTAGAATAATATGACATTTAAAAGACGTTTTATGCTTGCGAGGATCAATTAGTGATGAAGGTTGTTAACAGCAAAGAAAGTATTGATTGTATCTGAGAAATATTTTCTTAATGAGTTTATTTGTCGTGGTATTAAAAGTCACGATATGTTATAATCTAAAGTGATATATAGGAAATACGAAGATGCTAGTGAAAATTGGTAATAGAATTAAAGAATTAAGGACAAACAAATTAAAGATAACACAAGAAGAATTTGCAAAGGCTCTTGGCGTAGATAGAACCTATTTGTCTAGAGTTGAGTCAGGCAAGCAAAATCTCACTTTAAATACATTGATTGATATTTGCTCAAAACTAGATGTTTCTCTTAGTGAATTTTTTGATCCTTTAGACGATAAAGAAAATGGGGTGCGCGATTAGATATGAAAGAAATAAATGTAGCTACTGTTTTTAGTGGAATCGGTGCACCTGAGCAAGCTTTAAAAAGATTGAATGTTAATCACAAAATTATTTTTGCTTGTGATAATGGTGAAAGATTAGTTCAGTTCGATAAATATCAAATCCTCAAAGAAATGCAAAAGCTTAAAGGCTCTGAAGAAAAGAGAATTTTTGTCGATGAACTTTATAGAGAAAAAACTAGAAAAACAAATTTTGTGCAAATTTCGTATTTAGCAAATTACAAAGTTGAAAATGACAACTATTTTCAAGATGTCACTCTGTTAGATGGATCAGATTTTAAGAATAAAGTTGATTTCTTTATTGGTGGAAGCCCATGCCAAAGCTTTTCTATCGCTGGTTTTAGAGGTGGCTTTGAAGATACCAGAGGAACCTTGTTTTATGATTACGCAAGATTAATTAAGGAAATGCAACCAAAGGTCTTTATTTATGAAAACGTTTATGGCGTTCTCAATCACGATAAAGGAAAGACATGGGAAATTATGCAAAATGTATTTTCTGAACTTGGATACCATATCAAATGGCAAATTTTGGATGCAAAAAATTATGGCGTTCCTCAAAGCAGAAGAAGATTGTTTGTTGTTGGCTTTAGGAATAAAAAGCACTTTGATAAATTCGAATTTCCAATGCCAATCGAACTGACGAGGCATGTCCAATATTTCCTTGAAGATAACGCGGCTATCGGAACCATATTAGATGTTAATGGCAACTTGCAGCATGTTAACGACGAAGTTGGGTACCCTGATGAGAGATATTTCTTATCTCCAAAAATTTTGAAATACGTCACATCGCCAGGAACAAAAAACTTTTATCATGAAAATGCCGAAACTAATTTGAGCGTAGCTAGAGCATTGCTTTCAACTATGGGCAATTCACATCGTGCAAGCGTAGACAATTATTACACCACAAATGGGCGCCTAAGACGACTTACCGTTCGAGAAGCCCATCGCTTGATGGGGTTTCCTGATGACTACAAAATTGCTGTATCAGTGGCTCAAGGCTATAAGCAAGCTGGCAACTCTATAGTTGTTGACGTCTTAATGCATCTATTTAATGAAATCTTTAAAACGGGGGTGTTTGATTAATGAATTCTAAAAGAGTGAAAAATAATGGCTTAAGGGTAGCGAGCTTGTTTTCTGGCATTGGCGGATTAGATCTTGGATTTAAGTTTGCTGGTTATCAATTAGTATGGGCAAATGATTTTGACAAATACGCTTGCGAGACTTATAAGGCTAATGTCAGCAAACACGTTGTTTGTGGTGATATTAGAGAAGAGAAAAAGAAAATTCCAGAACATGATGTTTTAATAGGTGGTTTTCCTTGTCAACCTTTCAGCAGTCTAGGAAAACTTGAAGGTTTTAACGATGAAAAAAGAGGCACTTTATTTTTTGAGATTGTAGATATCTTAAAGACCCATGATACGAAAATGGTCGTGTTGGAAAATGTAAAAAATATAGTTAACCATGACAATGGAAATACATTCAAGCGAATTCTCAAAGAATTAGACGAGGCCGGTTATTATTGCTATTATCAAATTCTGAACTCTGCTGATTATGGTATACCTCAAAGAAGAAACAGAATGTTTTTAATTGGTTTAAATAAGAAATATTTCAACGATTCAAATTTTACATTTCCAGCGAAAATTGAGCTTGAAAAGAAAGTAAAAGACCTACTTGATGAGGATGTTGATAGTACCTATTTTCTAACCAAGAAGATATCTAAAACAATTTTATCCACTGGTACAAAAGGCTATACAGCAAAGCCCTCAATCGATAATGACATAGCAAAGACTTTGTGTGCAACTATGCATAAGATGCATCGTGCTAGCCAAGATAACTATGTTACAGATGAGATCAACTACGAACGCCACAAGGATGACAACCGAATCAATGTTCGAAAATTGACGCCTAATGAGTGCCGAAAACTTCAAGGATTCCCCGATAATTGGGTGCAAGTGGTCTCTGATTGCCAAGCTTACAAACAATTTGGCAACGCAGTAACAGTGGATGTAGCTTACTATGTTGCCAAGGCTCTTTATGATCATTATAGGGAGAACTACCATGAGTAAGCTTTTGAAATGTAATGGTAGTTATCTTTATTATTTAGATTCTTCAAATAAAGAAATCCTTTTGGCAAGAGATGTTTATGGAAATTATAGAGATAATCAAAATTTTTCAAATGAACTATCATCTTTGGGCCTTAGAATCTCAAAGATAACTTTGGATGTATGCTTATCTTTAGAACAATTAGAAGATGGGATTTCCATTAATTTTTATACGCAAAAATCTGGAAAAAGGTATTCATTGTTTTTCGTCAAATCGAAAGTGATTGATTACTTGATTCTTAATAATACTTGCTATTTTTTCTCAAATTTCGATATATATCGTGATTTTCTTGAGAAAATTGATATTGATTGTTTAAAAACTATCACATATACGAAATACATAGAACTATCAAATGAACTTAGAAAAGCAAATTTAGCATTCGAGGACAATGTCTTAAAAAATATAGAAATAGCAAAAAATGATGAATCCAATTTCAATGTTCACGGTTTAAAGGCTAATTTGTTCGATTATCAAAAATCTGGATGTAATTGGCTTGCTTTTATGTACAAGAATCATTGCGGATGCATTTTAGGCGATGAAATGGGTTTGGGTAAAACTTTACAAGTCATCGGCTTGATTGGTTTTATGAAAGAGCAATCTTCAAAAATTCATGCTTTGGTAGTTGCACCTATTTCTTTGCTTGAAAACTGGAAAAGAGAGATAAACAAATTCTACCCGATGTTAAATGTGCTTGTGCATCATGGAGCTAATAGAACAGGTTATTACAAAGATTTTCTCGATTATGACGTTGTCGTTACTTCGTATTCGAATTGTCAAAATGATTTATCGATTTTAAATATGATCACTTGGGATTTAGTTGCATTAGATGAAGCGCAAAATATTAAAAATCCTTATTCCAATAGAGCGAAACTTGTAAAGATGATCAATCGTAAGATGTCTGTTGCCATTACAGGTACACCGTTTGAAAATCATTTAACTGATATATGGTCTCTTACTGATTTTGTTATACCTAATTATTTAGGAAAACTTAATGGTTTCAAAAATGAATATGAAGACAGCAATGAATCGGCGAGTGAAATTGAAACTTATTTGTCGCCAATAATGATTCGAAGAAGAGTAGCGGACGTGGCAAAAGATTTACCAGAACGAATTGACATCCCGCAAGCCTTGTCAATGACAGCCGAAGAAGCTCAATACTATGATGGCCAAAGAAAAAAATACGCTTCTGAAGAACTAAAATCTACAAGGATAGATAAAATCCAGGGCTTGAGAATGTTTTGCACACACCCTTCTGTATACAAGAAAAGTTATGTTTCTGTAGATGATGATCCTATTAAATACAGCACAAAATATGAAAGAACTTGCGAAATTCTAGATGAAATATTCCAAAAGAATGAAAAGGCGATTATCTTTACCTCTTTTAACGAAATGAATCGGATTTTCAATCGAGATATTCCTCAAAGGTTTAACGTAAAAACATTCTCCATAACTGGCGAAACTAACACCAATGATAGACAAAAGATTGTAGATGAATTTAGTGATTTAAAAGGACCAGCTCTATTGGTTTTAAATCCAAAAGCGGCAGGCACTGGATTAAATATCACGGCTGCCAACCATGTTATACATTATAATCTTGAGTGGAATCCTGCCGTAGAAGATCAAGCTTCTGCTAGAGCTCATAGAAGAGGCCAAACAAAGACAGTTTTTGTCTATAGACTATATTACATCAACACAATTGAGGAAGTCATAAACGATCGAATAAGTCGAAAGAGGGAGATTTCTGATTTGGCAGTTGTTGGCAATCAAGGCGAAACAGATCAAAACGATTTGATAAGAGCGTTGAAATTATCACCATATGGAGGCGATTTAAATGATTGAATATAAAATTAAAACCTGGAAAACATTAAGCAGAAACGACACTGGTGAGACTCATTCGCATCAATCTGGAATTTCAATACCAAAAGAAGTTGCAAGAACAGATATTTTCCCTTATTTGGGAGTTGATACGATTAATCCTAGGGTCGAAGTTGTCTTCTATGATGAAGAAGATAACGCCTATACCTTCCAATACATTTACTATAATGACGTATTTTTTAGGCCAGACAAGAAACGAGGGCACAATGAATTTAGAATCACTTGCGTTAAGGATTACATCAATAAATATTCTATAAAATCTGGCGATAAGATATGGTTTGGACTTGATTCAAACAATGTGAGACGCATCGGCTTTGAGAGTGCTGAAATAATCAATGAGCAGCAAGTTGAAAATAAAGTGGAAGAAAATAAAGAGGACAAAGAATTCGTCTTAGTGTTAAAAGGCGGATGGAAATACATTAAATATTAAGGAGAAAAACAAGATGGAAAACGATGAAATTATTTTAGAACCAGATCCTGCCAGAGTCATGGAAGGTTTAAGAGACACTGGATACAATTTTAATACAGCAATGGCTGATTTGGTTGACAACTCTATTGCAGCCAAGGCGACAATTATCAAAGTTAGAATTTCAAAGAATCTTGATAATACCGTGAATGTTTACATTGCAGATAACGGAACTGGTATGAATCTTGATGGCTTAAAGAATGCCATGAGATATGGTTCCGTAAGAAGACAAGATCCAAGCAGTCTAGGAAAGTTTGGCTTAGGATTAAAGACCGCTTCAACTGCATTTTGCCGTTGCCTATCTCTTCTTTCAAAAGACGCAACTTCTGAATACCACAAGGTTCAATGGAATTTAGACGAAATAGCCAAGACAAACAAATGGCTTTTACTGCAACCAGAGATAAGTCCAGATGAAATTGATTTGTTAGAAGATGTTACTGAGGGTAATTCTGGCACCCTTGTCATTTGGGATAAGGTTGATAGATTGTTAAAAGCTTATTCCAATATCAGTTACTTGAACAAAGCATATAACAAATTGATTGAAGATTTGAAGTTCCATTTCTCAATGGTTTACCAACGCTTTTTGGATACCAGTTTCACAAAAGCTCCTAATGTCGAAATTTATGTCAACGATTCTAAGGTTGCACCATGGGATCCTTTCTGCTCGAAACATCCAAAGACTAAACAATTGGCAATTCAAGATATACCAGTTCAAATGCCCGATGACTCAAATACAAAGTTTCATTTAGGTGCCTATTTGCTGCCTAGAGTGGATGATTTTGCAAGTAAAGAAGAAAGGTCAAGCGCTAGAGTTAGTAATGATTTTGAGGGCTTTTATGTTTATAGAGAAAACCGTTTGATTTATTTCGGCAGTTGGCTTGGAATGTTTACAAACGATCCTCACATTTCATTGTTGAGAGTTGATTTTTCTTTTGATCACACATTAGATGACGCTTTCAATGTAGACATTAAGAAATCAAGAATTCTTTTAAGCGAAGAAATCTTTGCATATATCAAAGACAACTTCATTCCTGGACCAAGAAGAGAGGCAGAGAATCTTTATCGTAATACAAACAACACTAAAGTTGCCAAAGCAGGGCAAAATGCTCATGATGCTTCAAATAATAATATTGCACAAAAGGCTTCTTCACTTGAGAATTCAAAGATTGATGTAATTGACGAAAACAGCGGCAAAGTCAATATTTCAAACGCTCAAGGAACTTTCACTGGCACCATTAAAATTCAACATAGTGCTAAACCAGGTCAGTGTCGAGTCATACCTGTTCCTTCAATTGAAGGTAATTTATTATGGGAACCTTCTATGGTTGATGGCCAACATGCAGTTAATATCAATCAATCTCATGAGTATTACAGCAAAGTGTATGCCCCTAACTTAAATAATCAAAATTTGATTACTGGTATGGACGCTTTGTTATGGGCATTATCTGAGGCTGAACTAAGCACTTATAATAGTGAAACAAAAGAACAATACGAGGATATGAGGAGTTTGGTTTCTAGGTTCTTAAAGAAACTTGTAAATGATTTGCCAGAGTTTGAAGCTAAGAATGACGAAGATAATAACTAATCGATGAGGTGAGCTTATGATTGATTGTGAAAAAATAAAGTCAAAATTGGAGAGTGAATTTCACCTAGCTTTTGACATATCTTACAATAACAAACGCAATTATTTTGTTACAAGACTCAAAGAATCAAATAAAGGATTGTTTGAAATTATCATTGAAATAAAGAACGAAATAAGATTAAACATCACTGCCAAACCTGATGAATATGGGATTGATTTCTTGTCTTTAATAAACGAATCTAATTCAACAAAAAGGCAAAACTTTTGCAATTTATGGGATAAAGTAGGGAACAAGCTTACTTTAATCATCAATGGAGTTAACGAAACAAAAGAATCTTTTGTTAATAACCAAAACGAATGGAAGGTTTTCGAAGCAAAATTTACAAAAGTTCCATATTATGAGGCAAAAGAAAATGCAGACGACGAAGCTTTAAGATATATTTCTTTGATTTGCGGAATGATGCTGTCGCTTTTTGATTATTCAATAAATGGATACTCCGAGGGTAATGCTCACCAAGAACTCGTAACAAAATATGAGCGAAATCCTATAAATAGAGAATTGTGTTTATATTTAAAGGGCTATAAGTGTAGCGTTTGCGGATTCGATTTTGAAAAAACATACGGAGAAATAGGGAAAGAATTTATCGAAGTTCACCATACTATTATGGTTTCTACTATGGGAGAAAATTACAATGTAGATATTAATAAAGATTTATTTCCTGTTTGCTCAAATTGCCATGCTATGCTTCATAGAAAATTTCCACCATATACTATTGAAGAGATGAAAGAAATCATAGAAAACAATAAGCATAAGAAATAATTTTTTAAATAATCACATTGCTAGTTCACCTCATTATTACCAAGGTGTTTGTTATATTCAAAAACGTCGATATAAGTAAATGAAAGGAAGGCGAATATTATGAAACAAATAAAAATGAAAATAAGGCCACAATTTTTGCCTTTGCTCAAAGAAGGGGTTAAGAAAAACGAATATCGACTTGCGTCTCCAAAATACAGCAATATACATGTTGGGGATATCTTATGTCTCATTAACAATCAAAATAAAGAAGAATTTGTAAAGGTTGTTGTAAATAAAATATTTGTTTATAAAACTTGGGATGAAGCTTTTGAGAATAGATGGGAAGGTGATTTTCGTGGTTTGTATTCTACATATGATGAACTTGTAAAAGAGTGCCATAAATTTTATTCTAAAGATGAGATTGATAAATTTGGAATTGAAGTGTTTGAAATAAAATTATGTAAGCCTAAAGAATTAAAAGGCGCCAGATTTTTGTTTGATACTAATATTATTGTTGAGCGCGAGAGTTTAACAAACGTTAAAGATGAAGCCGCTTTAATGTTTAAAGCAATTGATAAGATTAATGGGCAGTTGTTTTATCATCCTAAAACTCGTGATGAACTGAGCAAATATTCAGATCAAAAAATTAAATCTTCAATGCTCTCCAAACTTAATGCCTATAATGAGCTTAATCCGTCATCAGAAAGTTCTAATGATTTCTTCGATGTATGCAATAAGTATGGACTTGATGAAAATAGTAAAATAGATAACGAATTATTATTACAAGCATTTAATGGAAGAGTTGATTACCTTATAACCGAAGATCAAGCTATTTTAAGAAAAGCAAAAGAACTTTTAATTAGAGATAGCGTTCTTAGCTGTCATGAACTACTTACTATCTTTGAGGAGAAAAATCCAAAATTAATTGATTACGATGTTCTGTCAGTTAAGCTTGAGAAAATTGGCAATTTGAATTTTCATGATAAATTTTTTGATACTCTGCGAGAAGATTATGGCGGTTCTGACTTCAATGCTTGGCTAGAAAGAAAAAGCAATGATGATGCATATGTATTCAAAAACAAAGATGGGTTGCAAGGTTTTTTGTATTTAAAATCTGAAGATGAAACTGAAGATTATTCGGACTTTGAACCAACTTTTTCTCCTAAAAAGCGTTTAAAAATCGGAACATTTAAAATAAATAGTACTGGGATAAGATTAGGTGAAAGGTTTCTAAAAATAATTTTTGATAACGCTTTAAAAATGGGAGTTGATGAAGTTTATGTAACATTGTTTGAACACAAAAGAGAGGATGTAGCTAGGCTGAAATCACAGATGGAAGAGTGGGGTTTTATAAAAACTGCTGTTAGTAGAAAAACTGGTGAAATTGTTTTAGTCAAAAACATGCAAGAATATGATTACTGCAAATCTCCTAAATTTAATTTTCCACTTTATGATTTAAAACATGGGATTGGAATACTACCTATTACAGCTAAATATCATACAAAGATGTTTCCTGATTTACATCTAAACAATGAAGAATTGTCAATGTTTAATGAAGCTTGTAGTTATGCCATTGAAAAAATATATGTCTGTGGAAGTATGAACGTCATACACAAACCGGGAACAGTTTTATGTATATATAGAATGGCAGATTATAATAAACAATATAGGTCTGTAATAACAGGCGTAGCTATTTTAAGCGAAGTTAAATATGCGAATAGTGTAGATGATTTAGTAAAAGAATGTAAAAATAGATCAGTGTTCACTACAGAAGAATTAGAATCTTTTTATAAGGTTCGCGGTTATAAAACTATAATAAAAGTATTGTTTTTAAATCCATTTGATAAAAAGGTAAATTTAATGAATTTAAAGGAATACCATATCGTAAATGAAGATACTGGCCCAACTTTAAGAGCAAAAATAGATGAGCAAAAATTTAACATGTTGCTAAATCTTGGAATGGAGGAGACAAAATTTGAAAAATAAAATCATGTTATCAATACATCCCGAATTTGTTGAAGAGATCTTAAATAAAGAAAAAGAATATGAATATCGAAGGAAAATTCCTAAAAAACCAATTGAAAAGATTTACATCTACGCTACATTCCCAGTAAAAAAAGTTGTCGCCGAGGCGACCGTTTCTGAAATAATAAAATTGCCACCAAAAGAATTGTGGGAAGCTACGCAAAATAAGGCGGGAGTCGATGAAGAGTATTTTAATAAATATTTTTCAGATAGTTTTATAGGTTATGCATACAAATTATCAAATATAAAGATTTATGAGGTTCCGCTAGACGTTAGTTCGTTCGGCTTAAAAAATGCGCCACAATCTTTTGTATACCTTGACTAAATTATAAAGACTTGGCAGACAAATTATGAATTCATTAAAAGAAGAAATGATTAAAAAACTCGCAAACGTCAAACTAATCATAGGTAATGGATTTGACCTTTATTGCGGATTAAAAACTAGCTATTACAATTATTTTATGCATGACAAGAATAAAAATAATTATTTTTTAAAGTGGTTGAATGATTTTGAAAGTAAAGCGTATAGCTTTATGGGAAAATCAAGTAACCGTTTAGTATTTTGGAACGAGTTTCAACATTTAAGTATTACCAATGTATGGGATTTTTATTTTTTCTTGATGTCCAGAAATAGAGATAAAGAAATTCAAGAATGGACTTGGTGTGATATTGAAACAAAAATAGAAGAAAGTTTATTGGATCTCAAAAAGAACAACAATTTGAAAATCTCTTGGATAAACATATTTAACATCATAAAAGATGGCGCAATCGAAAGTGATGCTATTGATGAAGTGTTGCTCGCATCTATCGCTTTTAAAATTAATAATTGCAAGCCTTTCTATTCGATAGATGAATTCTATCTGTTTTTGTTGAATGAACTAAAGAAATTCGAAAGGGAATTTGCAAATTATATTTGGTCGTTACATCAAGATAGATATGGTATGGTGACAGCTCAAGAACAAATGTATAAAGAACATTCAAAATCGCTTATGGATAAACTTTGCGATGTAAATAATCTTATAAGCATTGATTCCTTTAATTATGATTGGGTCGGCGATGATAGGTGTAAAAATCTAACTTATAACATAAATGGCGATTTACATAATCCGATATTTGGGATAGATTCCGATATTTTTGATTCTGGTGATACTAGATTTATATTTAGCAAAACATCCAGAAGAATGGAAATCGACATGTTTTCAGATGAATCTATCGAGAAAAAGAAATTTGATAACATTGTCGTCTTTGGATCATCTCTAAGTTCGGCCGATTACAGCTACTTCTTTTCCGTTTTTGATAAAATTGCAATTACTGATTTAATGGTGGATTCTAAAATAGTCTTTGCTTTTTCAGTTTACGATCAGAATAAGCGTATACAAATTTCAAATCAGCTGAGAAAGAATATATCAAATTTGTTTCAAGAATATTCAAAATACAAAGGCAACGATGCTCATCCAAATAGGCTATTAGATGCTTTAACTACTCAAGGGAAGGTAATCTTATATGAGATACCATCGTTAAATGCGATCAATTCTTTTGGAGCCTTATTCTAATAACGCTATACAAGTAAAAAATATAACTAATTTGTGCCACCTTTGACACATTAAACAAGCCATTAGAGAGCTGAATCTTAATGATTTAGCTTAATCTAGTGGCTTTTATCATTTAAAGTCGTATTAACCGCTTCTATTTCATATGCCATTTGTGACGTACAAGAATTTGAAACTCTAATGTATCCTCTTGATGTTGCTAATCCTAGGTCACATGCAACAACCGCTAGAGGATTTTTCAAATTATTTTTCTAAAAACCTAAACATTTGGTCATTTTCGGCGGACATATATATTGAGGGCGTTTATTTCTTGAATCACTTAATGCAAACACTTTCATGAATTATTTTCATGAAAAGGGACACCAAAGGCTAAAATCGGCGGACTTATATAGTGAGAGGATATTTCTACTAAGATCACACCATGTTGATGAAATAAGACTTAAAAGCGCCAATTGTAAGCACTTTCATTAAAAAGTTTTCAAAAAATTAGAACTTTTGGCCATTTTTTTCGAGCTATATAAGTGAGGAGTATTTTTTCATCATTAATAATTGTTTGGTCTCTGCGAGTTAATACGATTATGAGAAGATCTTAAATATATTTCTTAGAAACGGTGACAAACCATCATTTTGGTCGGACTTATATATTGAGGAGGTATATAAGTATCAATATAAGCCGACATAACTGTCATAGCCGTCACTATTAATATTTAAGAATACATATATTTAATTCACGGGAAGAATGGATGTGACACCTTTGACGGGTGTGACAGTGTTTTTAATGATGCTTAAGAAATATCGCTCTCAAATAAAAAGGAGGTAATCAAAATAGAATTACAAAACAAAACTAAAGATGAAGATATCATTCTTCATAAATCATTTTCTTTGTGCGATCTAAAAGAGAAAGAGCCTGATCCTACCACGTTCATCGTAGATAATTTACTCCCTACAGGACTAAATATCCTTTGTGGATCATCTAAGATTGGCAAATCATGGTTTGCTCTAGATTTAGCTATTGCTGTAGTTAGTGGGTTAAAGTTCTTAGGATTTAGAACAACTAGAAGTGATGTCTTATATCTAGCCTTAGAAGACACAAGAAATAGAATCTACGAAAGAACAACAAAACTTCTTGCAGGAATTGATATCCCATCCAATCTTTTCTTCTTAACTGAAGCTAACAATCTATCAAATCATCTTTTACGTGAGCTAGAAATGGAATTAAACGCAAATAATGATGTCAAACTCATAATCATCGATACATTGCAGAAAATAAGAGGGAAAGCCACTTCTACAGAGAACGTTTATGGATATGACTACAGGGAGATGTCGATACTAAAGAACTTCGCTACCGAAAGAGGGATATCTTTTCTTTTGATCCATCATACAAGGAAAGCATTAGATCCTGACGTGTTCAATATGATCAATGGCTCTAGCGGCCTTATGGCTGCATGTGATACCACAATGATTCTATCTAAGAATGATAGAATGGATTCTAAAGCTACTCTATCAATTACAGGAAGAGATATTAGTTCAGAAGAATATCTAATATCTTTTAATGCTGATACTTGTAAATGGGAGATGGAATCAACTATCGCTGAAGATAAAGAAAAGAAACTGGAAGAAGAATTCCATAAGAGTCTAGTTGTTGGAATCATATTCTCTCATCCTAAACCTTTTAGTATCACATGTGCAGAAATTGCTGATGAGATTCTTAAAGAATACGGCATGAAGATTGATAGCTATATGGTCGGAATGGAGATATCAAAATTCGATGGAATCCTTCTTGATAAATACCATATCTCTCATTCATTCAAAAGAACATCCACGAAAAGAATACATACGTTTGAAGACATCTAAATATTCAAAAATCCCTACTGAAAGTACTTTAAAACCGAAACAGGATAAGAGATGTGGAGCAAATTGCTCCAATCGACTTTCAAATAAATTTGAACACTAGGATACCTAGATGTCGTTTTTAAATTCACAAACAAGGAGGAAAACACACTGATTACACAAACAAGAAATGAAATAATGAACCAATTCAATATTCTTAAGAGCCAAGGCTTTTCTTCATACGCCAAATACGTTGAGGCTAAAACCAAAGAGAAAGAAGAATGCCTTTCTAAAAGAGAATATTACAAATTGAAGAAAAAAGAGAAAGAGGAACTATCTAAACTTCCATTTCCTATGACTTGTGAGGTCATTTACGCATATGACCCTAATGATGTTCCTGATGAAGTTAAGAATCTTATTGCATACGCAAGAGAACTTGGCGCACTTGTCAAAGTTAAAGACGCAGGAATTATCGATGAAAAAGAATTTACTAACATCAAGAAAAGAATTCAAAAATCTCACAAGATTTTAAGCGATATGACCGTAAATTAGACACATCCATGCTATAATGCAGATAGGATTGGATTGTGTCTGGCCAATAGGAGGTAATAAATAATGCCAGATATAAAAATAATCAAGGCTAACGCCAAACTTAATGAGAGGGGTAAAGAGAAAAACTCCAAGTTAAGAGTTGCAGCCTATTGTAGAGTTTCAACTGATGATGAGGAACAAATATCCTCATATAACTCTCAGATGCAATAC
>CAVKZO010000025.1:0-21710 GCA_963661135.1 Lachnospiraceae bacterium
AGTATGAAAAAATCAGTATATTTTAAAATACTGATTTTACTTTAAGAATTTACAAACTTTAATACATTCTTTATATAAGATTAAACGTTTGAAAATCTATAACTTTTTTAATATCTTCAACTTTTACCTTTACTTGGTAGCCAATTTTACCACCACTAAAATAAATATAATCTTTATCTAATAGCGATATATCAAATGTTGTTTTAAAGAATTTTTTCATTCCGACTGGAGAGCAACCGCCATGAATATATCCAGTTAAACCTAATAATTCTTTAGATTTAACCATCTCTATATTTTTTTCATCAACACTCTTAGCTGCTTTTTTTAAATCTAATTCCTTATCTACAGGAATACAAAAAACATAATGGTTATGACTTTTTCCTATTGTAACTAAAGTTTTAAATACAACTGAAGGATCTTCGTTTAAATAATTAGCTATTTCTACACCATTGGTATAATTTTTATCAGTATAATCAATTATTTGATATTCAATTTTCTTTTCATCTAATAAGCGCATCGCATTAGTTTTATTAATTTTATTCTTTTCCATATATTTTCACCTTACTACTACATCTTTACATCCGTTATTTAATGCTAATTCTTTATATTTTTCGATATAATCATCATCAACAACGACTTTATTAAATTTATCAGTTCCTTCTTTTCTAACTCCAAAATATCTATATTTAATAAGTTTATATCTAGATTTATCTTTAATTATTTTACTTACATTATCTACAGTAAAATAATTATTTCTATCTTCATTTGGTAAAATTACTGTTCTCACTTCTTCTAGTTTATCCACACTTAATAAGTAGTTTAAATTTTCAATAACAGCATTATTTCCCGCTCCAATTATATCTTTATGAAATTTCTTATCAAACGCTTTAACATCTAACATGACTCCATCAGATATTTCAATTAACTCTTTCATATTTTTATAATCATAACACCCATTAGAATCAATTAAACAAGTTAAACCTAACTTTTTAACTTCTTTGAATAACTCTAAAATAAAACTAGAATAATTAGTGCACTCTCCTCCACTAACAGTAATTCCTCTAATAAATGGTTTAACTTTTTTAATATGTTCAACTAATTCTTCTACAGAATAATATCTAACTTTAGGTGATGATAAATGTTTACAAACTTTAATACAAGTATCGCAATTAACACATGTTTTTTCATCCCAAATTACTTTTTTATTAACTATTTTTAAAGCTTGTTGTGAACAATGTTTAACACATTCACCACAATTCAAACATAAATTAATAGTTTCAGGATTATGGCAATATAAGCATCTAAAAGGACAACCTTGAAAAAATATAGCTAATCTATTTCCAGGTCCATCAACATTAGAAAAATTAATAATTTTATTAATTGGAGCCTTTTCCATATACTTTTCTATCTAAAGCATGCCCTTTTTCTTTAGCGCCTTTTCCAAATATAGTGCAATTATTAATAGATTGTTCGCCTTTATTTAACTTTTCAATCTCACTCTTTTTAACTAAATATCCTGTGACTCTAACAACATCATTATCAGCACTATAAGCAGTGAAATATCTCATACCACTATTAAATGCACCTTTGATAATATCTAAAATAGCATCTTTTGAATTATCCCAAGTTTGATCTAATTTAAATATATCTCCAACTCCACACGGAAAATATTTATGTAATTTACTTTCTAAAGATATATGTTCAAATAATTCAGGTTCGTAACCAACAGGGACTCTACATCCAGGAGCATCATCTAATCCATCACTATCAATACCAACTTGAGCGTGCATTTGATATTTATTACCACACCCAGAGCAATATAATCCTTTATGAGAATTAACTACATTTTCTATAGATTTTAATACTTTTTCGGCTAATTCATTAGCTTCTTTATTATGTCCAAAACCTTTAGCTTTATCATCTATTTTCAAAAGATTATTAACACATTCAGCAACACCAACTGCCCCAACCATACCAGTAAAATTTTCTCTTTCAACAAACCCTTCTTTTACTAAAAAATTTGATTTAAAGAAAGAAGATTCTTCAACGATAAACTTTATCCTTTGATCGATATTTCTTAAAATTAAATTTACATATTTTGGTAAAACTACATCAAAAAAGTTATCGATATCACTTGCTTCTTTACTAATTTCATATAATCTTAATCGAGGAAGTGTATATCCTCCACCTCTTACATTTAAAGCGTTGTAGCAACTTGCTATAGCATATTCGTTATTTTTATGTTCGCTTAAATACAACTTATGATTTGCAAATGATGGTTTTGAAGTTGCTAACATTGTATCGATACAAACTAAAGCAAATTCATCACTAGTTACACCTTCTTCATACAATAAAGTTAAATTTGGTATAGCTAATTGCATTTCTTTGGTTAATTTCAATATGATTCTAGTGATCTTACTATCTTTTGGTCCGATATTAGCATGGACAAAAGAGTCACATAAAGTTTTATCAATATGCTTTAAAAATAATCTCAATATTTCCTCTGTTTCTTTTTTATCAGCATCCTTTTCAAAAGGAGCGAAGATTTCAGTGAAATTTCCTAAATAAACAGGATAAGAAGTAATTGAAGGAATATGTTTATAAAAAATTAAAAGGTTGTTTACAGTTTCTAATAATGTTTTAGGTTTTTCTAACTCTAAGAATTTGCATCCTTTTTCCATTAATATTTTATAATCAGGAAGTATATATCTAGGTCTATATGGAGCATATCCTTCATTTAAATCACATACTTTTCCTTCTTTTAAAGCTTTAATCCATTCTTCATCTCTTTTTAATGAATTATCTTTGCTTTCAGCTAATCTAGCTAATGCTAACACTTGTTGAGAATAAGTTGATGATTCATCGCTTATAATTTTTAAAACTTCACTTTTTTTCATATTCATCTCCTTTATTCGATAACTATTTATGAGTTAATTTTTTATAATTTGAATTATCATCTTTGTAATAGTCATTTTCATCTAGTACTTCAAAATCTACTTTTTCAAGTTCTTTAACTTCTTTATTTTTACTTTTATTTTTAAAGAACTTTTCAAATATATTTCTAGTTGCATCATCGCTTTCTTTAACTACTCTTTTTATTTTTAAAAAGAAATTTGTGACACCTTTATCCATCATAATCACATCATCTTTAGAAAACTTTTCTACAATTTTAAATAATTCATCTACAAATTCTTTTTTCTCTTCACCATTAAGTGCATTTATTCTATCGCTAGCATAAGATTGAATTTTATTAGATAAGAAATTAAATTTATCTAATTTAACTAGTGATTTCCCATCTATTTTCCAATTATATACATCGTGTTGATATAAAACTTGCTTAGAAGAATCAACAATATTTATATCGTAATTACTCTTTAATAATCTTCCAATTACAGAACATACTGGTGCATAAAATTTAATTTTATTTTTTATTGGATAAAAATTAGAATTAACATAAAAGTCATCATTGAATCCTGGAGAATCAAAAGCGTAAATATATTTAATTAAACTACTTTTCCTCTTATTTAACATCGAACTAGAATAAATTGCTAAATTGCCACCTTTAGAATGCCCTACAACATAAACTCTTTTAAATCTAGTAAATTTTAAAGCCTTATCCAAGTATTTAAAACTTTCTTCTTGGCTAGGAATCCTTTCTAAATAAGCCAGGTTAAAATCTTCTTTCCAACCTGTTACTGTTCCATCAGTTCCTTTAAAAGATATTATTAAAAACTTATTATTTTTATCTTTATTAAAAAATGTAACCGCAGCGAATTGTTTGGTATTTTCTTTTAATTTTATATCAACAAAATTTCTTAAATATATATCTTTATATCTCAAAGAAGATCTAACTAAATCTAATAATTCTAAATCATTTTTATTTCTAAATCTTTTTTCGTGACCATCTTCAAGAAATATATTATTAATAACTTCAATAAATTTTATATTGCCATATTTTCTCTCACTGACAAACTTTTTAAAATCTATATAAGAAAACCTAGCAAAAATCATCGCATCAAGTTCATTGAAATCTTCTTTTTCAAAAGTAACATCTTTATTTTTTTTAAAATAATCAATAATATTTTCCATATCTAAATTATAAAACAATAAAAGATTAGATTTAATATTTTTGTTTCAATATAACATATATTTTTATGAAAGCGTTTTCATAAAAAATAAATTTGACTTAATTTTATAAAAAGAACATAATATTGAACCATGCTAAAAAATCCAATAGCATGATATATAGGAGGTGATAAAAATGAGATCTTTATTACGTAAAGAAAATAACAGACTTCATAATCGTAACTCCAAAAACGTAAGACCAAACAGAAATGAAAATGGATTTATGACTTTTGTAGCTGATTATGTAAGATTCAATGACTTTAATAGTCGCCAATAATCTTAAAAAAGTCTAATAAAGGGATTGCCATAAAGCAATCCTTTTTATTTTATTTCAACCAATAAATCTGCTTTATTAAATATATCAAATGAAGAAAAATAATAACTTTCTAATGGTATCCATTTATTTTTAAAATTAATATAATTTTCTTTTTCTCTTTTTAATAATCTTTCTTCTTGAATGCTATCACTAATTTTTAAAACAATCGCTAAATCATAGTATTTTTTAAAATATGGATGAAGAGAATAACTTCCTTCTATTATTGTTACTTTATTATGTTTTTTCTTCTCTTTCTTTTTAAATGAACCTGTTGAACAAGAAAAGGCTTCAATAAAAAAATCATTTTTAATATTTAAAATCACATCTTCATAAAACTTTTCATAATTTACATTACCACCTGGTTCTTTAAGTCTTTCTTCATTTCTTTTTGAAGGCGGTAAAAAATAATCATCTAAATGAATTATATTTCCTTTATAATACTCATTAATTTTATTAGCTAAAGTTGATTTTCCACTGCCTGACATTCCATCAATCGCTATGACAACTTCTCCCTTTTCTGATATAATTTTATTCATTAATTCAATAATTTTAGCAATATATTCCAATTTGGTAACCTCAATTAATAATTATATATATGAAAGAAATTATTTAAAACAACTAAAAATATTTAATTTCATTCGAAACATTTTACAATTTTATTTAAAATTACAATCTATTTTATATTAAATATAAACTTTAAAAAGTTATCAATTTAATTGTATATTTAAATTTTAATGAATATTATATTTATATCGAGGAGAAAATTATGCCATATATTACTACAAAAAATATTTTAAGTTATGCTCGTGACCATAAAATCGCTCACGGAGCTTTTAACGTTAATATGCCATGCCAAGCTGAAGCTATAATCGAAGCTTGTGAAGAAATTAGAACTGCTGCTATCATTCAAGTTGCTGAACCTGGATTAGCATTTATTGGAGGTAGAGTCGATTTCTTAAATGGTACTTTAGAAGAAAAGAAATTAGGAGCCAAAAGAATTGCTAAATTCGTAAAAGAAAAAGCAAATAAATCAATGATTCCTGTTTCGCTTCACTTAGATCATGGGAGAAGCTATGAATCATGTAAAGCAGTAATTGATGCAGGATTTAATAGTGTTATGATCGACGGAAGCTCATTACCTTATGAAGAAAACGTCAAATTAACGAAAAAAGTTGTTGCTTACGCACATAAACATAACGTAAGCGTCGAAGGCGAATTAGGAGTCTTGGCTGGAGTTGAAGATCACGTATTTGCTACAAATTCAACATATACCGATCCAATGTTAGTTGTTGATTTCTTTAAAAAAACAGGTGTTGATTCATTAGCATTAAGCTACGGAACAAAACACGGAGCTGTTAAAGGTGACAATGTTGTATTAAGAAAAGAAATTGTCATTGCAAGTATGGAAAATATGTTACATGCTTCAATTGATGGAACTTTAGTAAGTCACGGATCAAGTATGGTTCCTCAATATATCGTTAATGAAATTAACACTTTAGGTGGAGCTGTTAAAGGACATGGTATTCCCCTTGAACAATTAAGAGAAGTAATCCCAGTAGGAATTAGTAAAATCAACATCGATACCGATATTAGATTAGCTACTACCAGAAATATTAGAGAATACTTCGCTGCTCATCCAGAAAAGATTGAAGGAAGTAAAATCTATAACTTATTGACGGAAAAACCTGAATCCTTTGAATATAGATATTATTTAAAAGAATATATTAACGAACTTCAAACTGGTAAAGGTTATAACGAAGAATTAAAAGAAATAATCCCATTAATCAAAAAAGGTGCTAAAGAAATAGTTTTAACAGCTTCAGTTGAATTTGGTTCAGTTGGAGACGCTCATTACATTAAATAATTAACATTAAAGAAACCAAAAAACCTAGCAAATGCTAGGCTTTTTCTTATTTTTTATCAACAAATGCGATTGTTTCTTTAGGTTCTCCAACAAGAGGTTTTAACCACTCTATAAATTCCTTACTTACATTATGTTTATCTTCACTCATATATTTTTCAGGGAAAGAAGCTTCAGTTAACATAACTTTTTCAATAGGTATTAAAATAGGTTCGATCTTATATGGATTTGAAGATATTCTTTTAATACCAGCCATAACTCCATTAATTTCATTTAATGCAGCATTTGCAGCAGTTTTTCCCATTAATAAAGCTTCATTAATATCAATTTCACTAACTAATGAAGATGAACATCTACAAATTAGACCAGGTTTTTCGCTTCTTGCTTTTATACCTAATTTAGAAATTACTAGCGTTTGTAAATAACTTCCAACATCTCCAAAATATGTAGCTCTATCAGTTTTAAATATTGGTTTAACAACAGGTACACCATTTTTATCTTTAAGTCCTTCGCTAGCTACAACGATTACTCCACCATATTTTTCATGTTTTTCTTTAACTAATTTTAAAAACTCATCTTCATCAAAAGGAATTTCAGGAAACAATATAATATGAGGTGCATCATCTTCATTTTTTCTAGCTAAAGCACTACTAGCAGCAAGCCATCCAGCATTTCTTCCCATTACTTCAATAATTGATACATGTATTGGTAATCCTTTAACATCTTGAGCACAATCAGAGACAGTTTGCATAATATATTTAGCACAGCTTATAAATCCAGGAGCATGATCTGTAATTGCAATATCATTATCTATAGTTTTAGGAATACCAACACAAGTAACTTTATAATTTCTTTTTAAAGCGTGTTTATAAATATTTCCAATAGTATCCATGCTTCCGTTACCACCAGTAAATAGGACATATCCAATATCATATTTTATTAAAATATCTACTATTCTCTCGTATTCTTTTTCGTATAAAGGAAAACGTGAAGTTCCTATTGCACTTCCAGGAGTGTTAATCAAAAGTTCTAATTCTTTATCACTAATATTTGTTAAATCGATAAAATCTTCATTCATTAAACCTGCACTTCCAAATCTAGCAGCGTAAATTTTACCATCAAATCCCTTCTCTTTTAATTCTTTAATAGCTCCAGCTAAAGAAGCGTTAATTACAGCAGTAGGTGCTCCACCGTGACCAATAATTAAATTTTTCATAAATTATTATTCTCCTTTTTTATATACTCTTTTACCATTTATATAGCTTTCAATTAAATTATAGTTTTTATCTAAAATAAGAAAATCAGCATTTTTTCCCTCATCAATTGAACCGATTTTATCGTACATTCCAACTAATTTTGCTGCATTACTACTCCATATTTTAATCGCTTCTTCATCTTTACAATTTAAAAAACCTTTAATATTTTTAAAACCTTCTAAAGCATTTAAAGTAGAACCCGCTCTAACATCGCTACCTACAATCTTACAATCATTACCTTTAACATAAATAGGAGTAAATCCAATAAAATAATTTCCATCAGGAAGTCCTGCACACATTAAAGAATCAGTAATTCCAATAACTTTATCGTAGCCTTTTATCTTAACGATTAACTTAACCATTTCCGGATGTACATGAACTCCATCAGTAATCAATTCATTATAACAGTCTCCATAATACCATGCTGCTGCTAAAATCGAAGGTTTATGTTGATGAATTGGAGCCATAGCATTCATCACGTGAGTAAAGTTTTTAGCTCCAGCTTTTATAGCTACACTCGCTTCATCAAAAGTAGCCCCAGAGTGTCCTAAAGATACAATAACACCATGTTTTACTAACTCTTTTACAAATTCTTCACATCCTTCTAATTCAGGAGAAATCGTTATATACTTAATTAAACCATGAGCATGTTTTTGATATTCATTAAACTTTTCAATTCTTAAGGGTTGTAAACAGTTTTCAGGTTGTGCTCCTTTATATTCCTTGCTCAAAAAAGGGCCTTCAATATGAATGCCTTTAATAACAGGATTAGTTTTACTTAATTTATAAATCATCTCTAATTTAGAAAAATAAATTTCATCAGTATCAGTTAATAAAGTAGGAAATACACTAGTTACACCAGAAGAGATATAAAAATCTAAAATTTTTTGCATTTCTTTTAAAGTCTTTGCGCTATTAAAATCATAACCAGCTGCACCATGAGTATGAACATCAAACAACCCAGGAACCAATATGTAATTTGAGTAATCGTCACCAATTTCGTTTGGTAAATCACATATTTTTTTAATTTTTTTATTAAATTCTATATCAGTTTTTTTATATCCATTTTCTGTTAATACTTCTATATTTTTAAAGATCATAATTATAAATTCTCCTTTAAAATTTAAATTTATTATATCATACTTTATTATGTAAAAAATAATATTAAACTAGCAAATTTTAATATAATTTCGAACGAAACAAAGAGGTATTATGTATGGAATTTATTGAGAATAAAAACTTCAAAATAATCATAAACAATATTGGAGGATCTTTATGTTCTTTAATTGATAAAAGAAATAGCGAAGAATTAATCCATCAAGTCGATGATGGAGGATGGCCAGTACAAGATGTTATGATTTTTCCATTAATTGGACAATATGAATTTGAAGTTAATAAAAAAACTTATAATATGCCTACAAGACATGGTTTTATAAGAAATAAAAAACTAGAATTTAATAAAATTAACGAAAATAAAATAATTGCAACATACATCTCTACAAATGATGATTTAATTTATTATCCATTTAAATTTAAATACGAAATAACATATATTTTAGATGAAGATAAATATATTTTAAATTTTAAAATTACAAATTTAGATAGTGAAACAATGTATTATTCACTCGGAAATCATTTAGGAATTAAAACAAATAATAAAAGTTATATCGATTTAAAAAATAATGAAAGTATTTTACTTTTAAAAGACGGATTAATAGATTTAAACGAACAAAAATTTGAACAAAATAAATTTAAATTAGAGCCTCAAATATTTTCAAAGTACGACACACTAGTATTTAAAAACAATACAAAAGAAGTTAAATTAGTCACAATTACGCATCGTTTTATTTATAAATTTGAAGCTCCATTAATTGCTATTTGGCAAAATCATTCTACAAATAATTTTATATGTATTGAACCTTGGTGGGGTATCGCTTCTTATATCAATGAAGAAAACAAGCTAGAAAAAAGGGTCTTTATTGAAAAATTAAACCCAAATACAAGTAAAGAATATACTTCAACTATTACTATTTTATTAAATTAATCTACGATTTCTAAATTAATCCCTTTTTCTTTAAAGAAATTAAAATATTCGTTGCTGATATATTTATCAGTAATTAATTTTGAGATACTATTTTGAGAAAATTGCACTAAAATACCCATCTTATTAAACTTAGATGAATCAGTTAACATAATTATTTTTCTTGCGGATTCAGCCATATTTTTAATTGCTTCCGTTCTTAAACTATCACTCCCCATAAAGCCTATATTTTTAACAAATCCATCAGTACCAATAAAAATTTTATCTACAAAATATTGTTTAACATTAAGCCTAACTAAAGGTCCAACCATAACTTGAGAATCGTTTTGGTATTCTCCACCTAATAAAATTATTTTATTATTTCCTAATTTAGAAGCATGTTCAACAATGTAAATAGAATGAGTAATAATAGTAACATTAGGTTTAGTTCTAGCAATTTCTTCAGCAAGTAAAGCACATGTAGATCCACTACCAATTAATACAGTTTCGTTAAAATCAATTAATTCCGCAGCTCTTTTTGCAATCTTAGTTTTAATATCGTAATTTACAGATAATCTATTTCTAACATCGACACTATTCTTTTTCATGGCATAGCCATGTTGTCTAATAATAACTCCATAATTCGATAATAAATTTAAATCTTTTCTTATAGTTACTTCACTGACATTTAACTCTTCAGCTAATTTATTTACTGATACTTTATTATTTGTATTTACAATATTAACAATTGCACTTTGCCTTTTATTCATATTTTACCTCTTCTTTTTTATTATATACTTTCGTTTTGAAATGTAAAACGAAATTTTTAAATAATAAAACGAAAGCAATAAAAATATCGTTTAATTTCGTTTCAACTTATGTTCAACGTAATATTGAAAGATAAACTTTCATTCGAAACATATATATATTGCATTCAAAATTTTTCTTTATTTTTTTTAATAATTTCGAAATTAATATATTGAGTTTTAATAAAATAACTGCTAAATTACTAAATGTAAGGGCTTACATTATGAAAACAATATATTTAAACTTAAAACGATTTGACATTCCTAAATCGATTGGAGGAGTCAATAACATTGGAGCAAACGAAAGTTACGCTTCACAAATTACAAAATATATCGAAGGCTTAACAGGATTCAATTTTGTAATTTATTTTCAAGAATCTAATTTATTGCCTTCACTTAAAGAAGCAAACAAAACTAGAATCGGATGCCAAGGTGTCCACTATGAAGATGTTGAATTAGGAAAAAACTTTGGTGCTTTTACAACATTTAGAACAGCTAAGGCTATGACTTCAATCGGAGTTAAAGATTGCCTAATCGGACACTGCGAAGAAAGAAAGCATTTAAATTACATAATGTCTATGGGCGGAAATAACGGAGATATCAATCTTATATTGAACCAAGAAATTAAAATGGCTACTAAAGAAAAGATGAATGTTCTTTATTGCATCGGTGAAAAAGCTGAAGAACAAGAAAGTAAATATGAAGTATTAAAAAGACAAATAGAAGTAGGATTAAAAGATGTCGATTTAAAATACATCACCATCGCTTATGAACCTGTTTGGGCAATCGGCCCAGGTAAAACTCCCCCTGATAAAGAATATATAGAAGATATAGCAAATTATATTAAATCATTAGTTAATGTAAAAGTTGTTTATGGAGGCGGGTTAAAGGTAGAAAACGCTAAGATGATCGCTTCTATTAACAGTTTAGATGGAGGCTTAATTGCACTTACAAGATTTGGAAAAGATTTCGGTTTCAACTTAGAAGATTTTAATGAAATCGTAAATACATATAAGAAAGGATTATAAAAAATGGATATTAAATTAGAATATGGTGATGGCCAAGTAAATGTCGAATTACCTGATAAAAATGTAGACGTTTTTGAAATTGGTGTAACTGTAAAAGATCCTGAAGGATTAAAAGATGTTAAAGCTGCAACTTTAAATGCAATTTTAAATCCTATCGGAGTAGATCCAATCTCTAAACAAGTTCATAAAGGAAGCAAAGTAGTTATTGTTTTCCCTGATAAAGTTAAAGGCGGATTCCAAGAAGATTCACATAGAAAAACAGCAATACCACTTATCATCAACGAATGTTTAAGAAATGGTGTTGAAGAAAAAGATATTATGCTTATTTGTTCTAATGGTTTACATAGAAAAAATAAACCAGAAGAAATTAGAAAGATATTAGGAGATGAAATCTTTGATAGATTTTATCCAAAAGGACAAATCATCAATCACGATTCCGAAGATTGGGATCATTTAGTTGATTTAGGACATGAGCCTAAATTTAACGCGAAAGTCGTTATTAACAAGTATGTATATGATGCTGACGTCGCTTTCTTAATTGGTCACGTACAAGGAAATCCATATGGCGGATATAGCGGAGGCTATAAACACTGCGCTACTGGAATTTCTAACTGGGAATGCATCTCTTCTCACCACTGTCCAGAAGTTATGCATAGAGACGATTTTGTGCCAGTTTCATATCACTCATTAATGAGACAAAAATTTGATGCGATTGGTGATTGGATGGAAAAATGCATGGGTAAAAAATTCTTTACAGTCGATGCTGTACTAGATAGTTTCTCACATCAAATCGCTGTATTTGCAGGTTATGCAAAACTTATCGAACCATTAACATGGCAAATTGCAGATAAAAGAACATTCGTTAAATGGGCTGATAAAAAATATGACATTATCGTATTCGGATTACCAAATGACTTCCAGTATGGTTCTAGACAAGGAAGAAACCCTATATTAGTTGAACAAGCTATTAGCGCTCAAGTTATTAGACTCAAAAGAGTCATGAGCGATAATCCTATAATCATTGCTTTGGCTCAATGTGATGGAGACTTCGGAGATGAAGAATTCCCAGCAATGAAACCAGTTTACGAATATTTCCAAGAACATGGAAATACACTTCCTGAAATTGAAGATTACTATAAAGTGATGAATGATAAAAAATATTTCGATATGTATAGATTCAATTATGCATTCCATCCATATCACTGTTTTTCAATGACATCTTGTGCTCATATCGCCGAAAGAGATTGTAAAGCGGTTTATATCGTAGGAGCTAAAGCACCTGGAACTGCTAGAGAAATGGGTATGAAAACTAGATCAAGCGTTATGGAAGCGATTAAAGATGCTAAAAAATATGTTGGAGAAAATCCAAATATCTTAGTTCTCCCAATGACATTCAAAAGACCTAGTGTCCATTTATGTATGAAAGATTCTAAGGAGTTCTAATATATGTTAAGCAAAGATTTCTTATATATTAAGGGTGAAGAAATTAAACACGGTAGAGTCCCAATTGATGTATTTTTAACAAAGGAAGATACATTCAAAGCTATGGCTCAAGAAATGGTCGATTGTATTGTTGAAAACAACAAAAACAATAAGAAAACCTTATTTATTTGTCCATTAGGACCAGTTGGCCAATATCCATATTTTGTAGAGATGGTAAACAAAAATAGAATCTCTTTAAAAAATGTAACTTTTATAAATATGGATGAATATCTTGATGAAAATAAAGAGTTATTATCAATCGATGATCCTCTTTCATTCAAACATATCATGTACGAAAAATGTTATAGCAAAATCGATAAAGAATTGTTGATGGACGAATCTCAAAGGATATTCCCTACCAAAGATAATGCAAAATTAATTGATGAAATTATAGAAAAACATGGAGGAGTAGATATCTGTTTCGGTGGAATCGGAATCACAGGACATATGGCATTTAATGAACCACCATTTGAAAATGAAAAGGTCACCGAAGAAGAATTCGTTAACTCCACCGTTAGAGTTCAAAAAATATCTCAAGAAACACGTGTCGTTAATTCGATGGATGAATATAATGGAGCATATTACTTAATGCCTGAATATTGTGTCACAATCGGATTAAAGCAAATTCTTAACAGTAAAAAAATTAGATTGTATTGTTTTAGAGATTGGCATAAATCAGTTGTAAGAAGAGCATCATTTGGCCCTTGTTCAATAGATTTCCCAGCTTCTTTATTACAAAAACATAAGGATGCTAGAATCGGTATTCCTGAAGACTTAACAAAATAAGGAGAAATAAATTTATGAAAAAATTACAAAAACCTAAATTTATTCAAAGACAAACTGATAAAAAAGAAGCTGAGATAGAAAGTGTTGATGTTTCTTCTTTATCAAAACCAATTAACGATGCTGCTACAAGCGGTCCTAAGAAGATGAAAGATTTCACCTTATGGGCTGGATGGAAAACTGCATTAGTTGGTTTAGCTGGTGTCATATTCGTTATATTTATTTGGTGGCTATATGCTTATATAAAAGTAAATGTAATGAACGGAACAAGCTGGATTTCAGACCCATGGACAGTCCTTCAAAAATTTATTGATATGGCTGGAAGAGAGAATACATACTTATGGGAACATTTAGGTATGTCCCTTCAACGTGTCGTTATCGGATATTTAATCGCTATTGTAACTTCAATTCCAGTTGCATTCATTATGGCTTGGTATAAGCCTGTTAGAGCATTCTTAGATCCGTTTATTCAATTCTTAAGATGTATTCCACCAATCGCTTATGTTCCAATTGTTGTCGCTGCATTTGCTTCAGGTAATCCTGAATCAGCAAAATACTTCATTATCTGGATGGCATGTTTCTTAACAATGACTGTTACAATTTATCAAGGTGTTAGAAATGTTGATTTAACTTTAGTAAAAGCTGCTTATACATTCGGTGCTAGAGATAGAAACTTATTTATGGGCGTCATCGTTCCTAGCTCATTCCCATTCATCTTAACTGCTATGAGATTGGGTGTCGGTGCTGCTATGACTACTCTTGTTGCATCAGAACTTACCGGTACAACATTAGGATTAGGTTCATTTATCAATACACAAGGAAGTGCATTAAATATGTCAAGTTGTGTCATGGGTATTATTGTTCTTGGTATATGCGGTATCTTACTCGATAAAATCTTACTATTCGTTGAGAAACGTCTTACTAGATGGAAATAAAATTAAGAGGTAATTATTATGAACGAAAATGATGTTGTAATCGATATTAAAGGCGTTAGAAAGGTTTATCCAGTAGAAAACGGAGATGATGTCATCGCTTTGAACGGTGTCGATCTTCAAATTAGAAAGAATGAATTTATTTGTGTTGTTGGCCCTTCAGGATGTGGTAAAACGACTTTATTAAATATCATCGCAGGACTTGAACAACCTACAGAAGGTGAAGCTACAATTCACGGAAGACCAATCCTTGGACCTGGTCCAGATAGAGGAGTTATCTTTCAACAATACGCTTTATTCCCTTGGTTAACTGTTAAAAAGAATGTTATGTACTCAACAAAGTTCATTAAACACATGGTTCCAGTTATGAAAAAGAATAAAGAAACAGGTGAATATGAACAAGTCATGACAACTGATGAAAACGGTAACGAAGTGCCTTTAATGAAAAAGACAAAATATACAAAAGTTGAAAGAGAAGCAATCGCTAGAAAATATATTGATATGGTTCAACTTAACGGATTTGAAAACAAATATCCTAAAGAATTATCAGGTGGTATGAAACAACGTGTCGCTATCGCTAGAGGATACGCTTTAAATAGTGAAGTCTTATTACTTGATGAACCATTCGGAGCTCTCGATGCTCAAACTAGATCTCAACTTCAAGAAGATTTATTAAAAACTTGGGAAAAGGAAAGAAAAACATGTTTCTTTATTACACACGATGTCGATGAATGTGTACTACTTGCTTCTAGAGTCATTATTATGAGTGCTAGACCAGGTCAAGTTAAAGAAATCATCAATATTGATCTTCCATATCCAAGAACTCAAGCTACTAAACTTGAACCAAAATTCCAAGAATATAGAAACTATATCTGGGATGTTGTCTACAAGATGTATCTTAGTAGCTCAAGACATTAATTAAGCCAATACAAACGTAAGTTTGTTAAATAAATTAAAAAATAATAAAGGAGAACAAAATGAAAAAAATTAATTTATTAGTCGCATTATGTGCTACTGCAATCGTCAGTGGTTCAATCGTTAGTTGTGGCGGCACCACTACAGATGATAGTGATTTACCAACAGTAAAAATTGGTCTTCACACTAATTTAGGTGCAGGTGCTGGTTATTCAGCAATTCAACAAGGTTTCTTTAAAGAAGAAGGCGTTAATGTTGAATTTGAAACAGGAAGCGGACCATCATTAGCTACTAAAGTTGTTGAAGGAGGCTTACAAGTTTCTTTCATGGGTGGCGGTGTTGCATGGCATTATTTTAGAAGCAATCAACCAATTAAAATCGCTGCTTTAGATAATTTAACAGATGATGATCGTTTAATCGCAACTTCAACTGGAAAAGGAAAAGATTTAACAATTAATTCTACAATTGAAGAAATCGGTACCGCTTTAAAAGGAGCTAAAGTTGCATTAGATTTAACAGCTACTCCAGCAACATTCTTTTCAACATTAGTTACAGAATACAATTCTAAGAAAACTGATGATGCGGACAAAATTTGGTATAGCGATGGAGAAAAAGCTGTTCCAGCTGAATACGCTGCAGCAAACAAAATCGAAGTCGTCAATACAACAAATGCTAATTTAGCCACAACAATGCAAGGTGGAAGTTATGATTTCTGTGTCGCATTTGCTCCAGTTTCAACTACATTAGAAAAAGATACAGCAAAATTTAAAACAGTTTGTAAGACTTCAACTCACTTTAACGAATCATATCAACCTTCTACATGGGCAGTCAACACCAGTTGGTTAGCAAACAACGAAGAAACATTCAAAAAGTTCATGAGAGGCCTTGTTAGAGGTATGAACTATAGACACGATCATCCAGATCAAACATGTCAAGATATCGAAACATTAACTAAAGGAACAGTCGCTGCAAGTACTCTCAATACTGATATTGCTGTATGGCTTAATGCTGAACAACAACTTGAACTTTGGAACAATACAAAGATGGTCCAATATACTGAAAATATTAGACAATCAAAATTAACAAATCCTGAAGTTGATAGTTCTATTACTGTTTCTAAAGCTAATGTCTTCTCTTATTTAATTGAAGCTTGTAACGCTTTAAAATAATTAAATAAACAAAACTTCAATAAAGAGGGTATTAAAGCCCTCTTTATTTTTAAAAAGTTATATAATAAAGGGGAGTTTATGTATTACTTTATATTTTCACTTATTGTATTATTAGCATCTACTTTAGGTGCTTTGGCTGGAATTGGAGGAGGAGTTATCATCCGTCCTGCTCTAGACGCTTTTAATTACTATGAAAACGCTAATATTTGTAATTTTTTAAGTGCATTTTGTGTTTTAGCTGTAGCTTTAACTAGCGTCACAAAAAGAATAATCACAAAACAAAAAATAGATAACTACACTACTAGTATCTTTTTAGGAATCGGAGCAGTTATCGGAGGAGTTGCAGGAAACTTTTTATTCGATCTTGTTAAACAAGCATCAAATAAAAATTGGTTGATAATCATTCAATCTATTGTTCTTATCTTATTTTTAATATTTGTAATATTCTATATGCTTTATTTAAAGAAAAAGAATATCTCATTAAATGTTAAAAACTTCATGTTAAAGATAGTTATTGGATTGTGTCTTGGTATCGTCTCTTCATTTTTAGGAATTGGAGGCGGACCAATTAACGTAGCTGTATTATGTTTCTTTTTCTCAATGAATATGAAACAATCCTCTATTAACTCTTTAGTAATTATCATATTTTCTCAAACAGCAAAAATAGTAACAGCACTAATTAATGGATCGCTACTATCACCATCAACTAACATGGACTGGTGGATGTTATTATGTTTAGTTCCTGTTGCTGTTGTCGGATCTTTATTAGGATCATACTTAAACAAGAAAGTAAGTGAAAAAGCAATACTATATGTATATATCGCTTCAGTATTTGGAATCATTGCACTCAATCTTTATAACATCGTTATCAACTCACTAATTCTAGGTGGGGTAATGTAATAAAAAACTAATTTAAAACGTATTAAAAGGGCTATTAACTAGCCCTTTTAAATTGCTTTAATTTAATGGTTATAAACCAAATTTCTTAATTCTTTCCCATCTATCTTTAGCACATTTTTCATTCTTTGCGAATAATTCTTCATAGTGTTCTGGATTGACTTTAGGAAGTTGAGAATATCTAGTTTCTTTCATAATAAATTCTTTAATCTTTGTAAAATCTGGTTCTTTGCAATCAAGTGTGAGTCCTGGTTTTCCTTCAGCAACTAAACGAGGATCATATCTAAATGTTGTAAAGTATCCACATTCTACTGCTGCTTTTTCAGTTTCAATAGAATTTACCATACCGCCTTTAATACCTTGGTTGATACAAGGAGCATAGCAGATTATTAATGAAGGTCCATTGTAGCTTTCAGCTTCTTTAAATGCTTTAATAGCTGCGACAGGATTTGCTCCTAAAGCGATTTGAGCAACATAAACTGTTCCGTAACTCATCGCCATCAACGCTAAATTTTTCTTAGCTTGACGTTTACCACTAGCTGTAAATTGAGCTATACTACCAGTTTGAGAAGATTTAGATGATTGACCACCAGTATTTGAATAAACTTCAGTATCTAAACACATTACATTAACATCATCTTCACTAGCTAAAACGTGATCTAATCCACCAAATCCGATATCGTAAGCCCAACCATCACCTCCGACAATCCAAACAGATTTATCGAGTAAATCATCTTTATATTTCAATACTCCCTTGATAGCTTTATTTTTACTTGCTTCAATTTGTTCAATTAATGTAGGAATGATTTTTCTAGCTTCTTCTTTATTTTTAATATTAACTAAATATTCTTTGATAGTAACTTTTAATTCTTTTTCTACACTTCTAGATGTTAAAGCATCAGTTAATATTGTAGAGATTGTAGCTAACTTATAATCTGTAGCAAGTCTCATACCATATCCGTATTCTGCGTTATCTTCAAATAATGAGTTAGCCCAAGCGACACCATTTTTATCTTTATCGTTAACAAATGGAGTTTCTGGAGTGGATCCACTATAAATTGAAGAACATCCAGTTGCGTTGGCAATCAATAAATCTTTTCCGAATAATTGAGATAATAATCTATAATATGGGGTTTCTCCACATCCTGCACAAGCTCCACTAACTTCCATATAAGGCATTAAGAATCCGGCACCTTTTACAGTTGTAATTGGGAACTTATCACTCTTATATTCTACATGTTTATATAAATATTCAGCATATTTTTCATCTTCAAATTGAGATTTAGCTTCGACAAGTTCAAGAGCGATTTTACCATTATTAAGTTTAGTTGCAGTCTTATTAGCCATACATTCTTTAACGCAAAGCCCACAACCAACACAGTTTTTAGGTGATACTTGAATGATGTATTTTAAATCTTTGACTGTAGGTCCAATAGCAGGTTTAACTTTATCTTTTAATCCTTCTGGTCCTTTAGCAATTTCTTCATCATTTAACAAGAATGGTCTAATAGTAGCATGAGGACATACAAATGCACATTGATTACATTCAATACAATTTTCTTTATGCCATAATGGTACTCTATCAGCGATGCTTCTTTGTTCTTTATAAGTTACATCTTCTCTCATCGTACCATCTAATAATTCATATTTTGTAAATGTTGATGTAGGAAGATCATATCCATCTAAAGTATTGATATGATCGACATAATTATCGATATATTCATCACCGATAATCTTTCTTTCTCTTAAAGGAGGTAAATTAATCCAAGCTTCATCAACCTTAACTTCTCTTAATCCTTCTGTTCCTTTATCTATTGCAGTGTAATTAAGTTTAACAACTTCTTCACCTTTTTTAGAATATGTCTTTTCAGCTAACTTCTTCATCCATTTATTAGCTTCTTCGTAAGGCATAATTTGAGGATTTAAATAGAAGAATGCTGATTGTAAAATCGTATTTGTGTGTCTTCCCATACCGATTTCTAAAGCGATCTTATTAGCATCGATTACATAGAATTTAGCATGTCTTTTAGCTAATTGATATTTAACTCTATTTGGTAAAGATTTAATTAATGTAGCATCATCCATATCTGTATTAAGTAAGAATGTTCCACCATCTTTTAAATTCTTTAACATATCAAATTTTAAAATATATGTATCTAATGAACAGCTAATAAAATCAGCATGCTCAACGTAATATGTAGAATGAATTGGTTCTTTTCCAAATCTTAAATGGGATCTAGTGACACCTCCACTCTTTTTACTATCGTAAGCAAAGTAAGCTTGAGCATATTGATGAGTAGCATCACCAATAATTTTAATTGATGACTTATTAGCTCCAACCGTACCATCACTTCCTAATCCGTAGAATAAACATGATGTGTATTCGTGATTAATTTCATATGTTTCATCGACTGGAATTGAAAGATGTGTTACATCATCGACGATTCCTGTCGTAAAGTTATGGTGTTCATTTCCACTTAACATAAAGTCAAATACAGCTTTAATATGTTTTGGTTGAGTATCTTTACTAGATAATCCGTATCTTCCACCGATAACTCTGATGTTCTTTTTACCCATTAAGTTTAAAGCGCTTGTAACATCTTCATATAATCCTTCTCCAACGCTGCCTAACTCTTTACTTCTATCTAAAACAGCGATTTCTTTTACACTTCTAGGTAATGCTTTAACTAATAATTCAGCAGAGAATGGTCTATATAAATGGACTCTAATCATACCGACTTTCTCGCCTTTATTCATTAAATCTGTGACGACTTCATATGCAGTTTCATTGATACTACCCATAGCGATAATAACTTTAGTAGCATCTTTTGCACCATAATATACAAATGGAGCATAATTTCTTCCAGTCAATTTAGAAACTTTCTTTAAATATTTAACTGCAACTGGTAAAACATTATTAAAATGAGCATTTTGAGCTTCTCTACCTTGAAAGTAGATATCATCATTTTCAGCTCCTCCACGAGTCACAGCGTGACCATGAGGATTTAATGCTCTCTTTTTAAATTCTTCAACCTTTTCCCAAGGAACTAATTTCTTCCATTCTTCATCTTCTAAAAATTCAACATTTTGAATTTCATGTGATGTTCTAAACCCATCAAAGAAATGACATACTGGATAACTTGCATCGATTGCTATTAAATGAGCAACACTTGCTAAATCAGCGACTTCTTGAACAGAATCTGAACACAACATAGCGATTCCAGTTTGTCTAATTGCATAAACATCTTGATGATCACCAAAAATAGATAATGATCTAGTAGCTAAACTTCTTGCACTGACATGCATTACTGCAGGAAGTAATTCTCCACACCACTTATATACATTAGGTATCATGAGCAATAAACCTTGGCTAGCAGTATATGTTGTAGCGAAAGCTCCACCTTGCATAGCACCATGAAGTGCACCTGAAGCACCGCCTTCTGATTGCATTTCACATACTTTTACAGGGTTTCCAAAAAAGTTCTTCTTCCCTTGAGAAGAATAAATATCAACGTAATTTGCCATTGGTGAAGATGGGGTAATAGGGAATATAGCTGCTACTTCAGTAAAATTATAACTCATCAATGCAGCTGCTGTATTTCCATCGACACTTAGCATCTTTTTCTTAATTTCGGACATATTATTTTCTCCTTTAATTTATAATTAAATTATATTCTTTTATTATGCAAATATGAATATTTTTTTATTAAAAAACGGCATTTTTTGTATATAAATTCAGTAAAAATGCAGTTTTTCCCTATTTTTCTTTATTTCTATAAAGTTAGTTAAAACTAACATTTTAGTATACATTTAAACAAAATAAAAAGCCTTACAACGTAAGACTTTAATTCGCTTAATGGTGGGTACTATAGGGATCGAACCTATGACCTTCTGTACGTCAAACAGATGCTCTCCCAGCTGAGCTAAATACCCAAGCGCTTTATTATTATATCTATAACAAGCACTTAAATCAAGACTTTTATTTAAATTATGCAAAAGTTAATTTAGCAGGTCACATGACAATGTTATTGCAATAAATTAAGATTTTTTGTTTAGAATTTTTAAATTTTTAATATTTTTGCAAAAATACATTATTTTTTGCTGTTTTTTTATTGCAATA
>CAVKZO010000026.1:0-20933 GCA_963661135.1 Lachnospiraceae bacterium
TATATATATATATATCAATGTTTTCTTGATGAAAAACTAATAGGAAAAATGGAAAATAAAAAGTAATATAAATACCCAAAAACGATAAACAATTACCAATATTATTAAATTATTTTATGCCTATCATCGACTTTAAATTCATTTATATTTCTCTCTTATATTTATTTTTTTAAAGATAATTAATATTTAACCATTTTTTAGAAAAAAACAATTTGCAAAAAATAATGATAACACTCTATTAACATTTCTTGATTATAGTATTTAAAGAAAAAATGCTCTTAATAAAATAATTTATAGACCTATTATATCTATTGGGCAATAATAAACTTCACTATTGATTGGGAATACTTTGTTAGATGAATCAATAACTAATCCTATATTTACTTTCTTCTTATATTTTTTTAATACATTAAAGTTTTTATTGTAGCTTACTGGATTGATTCCCTTTTTAATTTCGATAGGGTATATTGAATCATATTCTTCAATTATTAAATCTACTTCATGTTGATCTCTATCTCTATAATAATAAATATTTGAAATATCTTTACAAGCATTATAGTAAGATTTAATAATTTCTGAAACGACATATGTCTCATAAAATGCTCCAGCAAAAACACTCTTTTCTAATATTTCAGGTGATGGCATGCCACATAAATATGAACATAATCCTGTATCTAAAAAATAAATTTTAGGGCTTTTAATGATTCTATCTGATAAATTATTAGCGTAAGGATATATCAATTTTATAATACCTGAAGTTTCTAATATTGATATCCATGATTTAACAGTTCTAACATCAATTCCGACACTTTTAGATATTTCAGTATAATCTAATTGACAAGAAGTTCTTAATGCAACATATTTCATAAAATTCATAAATGTAATTTCTTTATCAAAAGATATAATTCTCCTAACATCTTTTTCAATATATGTTGTTACATATGATTTAAAGAATAAATCTCGATTTAAATTTGATGCGATAAATTCAGGCATACCACCTTTTATAATATCTTCAAATATTTCTTTTCTAGATCTATATTTGTCGTTTAAAAATTTTTCTTTATTTTTTAAGTTTTCAATATCTGGATTAAAGAAAGAATGTTCATTTCTTTTTTTAATTTCATTAAAAGACAAAGATGCTAAATTAAAAATACATGTACGGCCAGCTAAAGATTCTACTACTGTATTTTGTAATTCAAATTGATTTGAACCTGATAAAACATATAAAAGTTCAATCTTTTTATTATTTTTTAAGCATTCTTTTTTAATGTTATCAATTTCAATTTTTAAATACTCTAATAAAGTTGGGGCTTTTTGTATTTCATCAATTATAATTCCACTACCATAATATTTTAAAAATCCTTTAGGATCTTTTAATGCGTATTCTTTAACTTCGATATCATCTAAAGTAATATATTTCATATTCGGAAATATATTTTCAATTAATGTAGATTTACCAACTTGTCTAGATCCATATATTGTAATACATACAAATTGTTTAGAAGCTTCTATCACTTTTTGTTCAATATCTCTTTTAATATACATATATCCATCTCCTTGCTTTTATTATAAATGTATTTAATATTTAATTCAACATTTCTTACATTGCAATGTCATTTTCGCGAGGTTTTTATTAATTAATAGCTTAAAAAACTTTATTAAAAAAGTTTTTATTTAAAAAAATAAAAACTAAAGATAAAATCAGATTAAAATAATTTATTTTTTTAAAGAATAAATATCATCTAAATCAAATAATAAAAATATATTAGTATTTTTTTAGATTAAATTCTAATTTAGAAAAGAAACCTTATTTAATTGGTTTGAGAGTAGTTTTTAAAGCTGCTTCTATTTCTTCATTTACGTTTTAATCATCAAGAGAATGATTTAGATATTTACATTCAAAGAAAATATGTTAAATGACATAATAAACATTTAATACTATTCAATATTTAATAAATTTTATTACATTAATTCTTTTCCATAATAAGATAAGAAAATACTGAATTTTAAAACAAAATGATTAATTTAAAATTATAAATCTAAACTATTTTCATTTAATAAAAATTCTTTGATACCAATAACTAAAATACCTTCCTCTGTAATCCAAGGTTTACTATTTTCTTTTACAATAATTATTTTTTTAAAAGCATCATTAACACTTAATAGTGGTCTTTCTTCTTGTATGGTCTTTTCTCTAGTAGGTAAAGATAACGCTGATTGTATATAGTATTTTTTATTAAATTGATTGCAAACAAAATCGATTTCAACTTGTTTTTTATCATCACCTTCCCTAATGTTTACAATTCCAACATCAACATTATAACCTCTGTATAGCAATTCATTATAAATAATATTTTCCATTATATGAGTCTCTTCTTGTTGTCTAAAGTTCAATCTTGCATTTCTTAAACCAATATCTACAAAGTAATATTTAAAAGGAGTTTGGATGTACTTTTTACCTTTTATATCATATCTTTCTGCTTTTTCAATTAAGAATGAATCCTCTAAATATTTAATATAAGTTGATATAGTGTTTATAGAAACATCTTTAATGCCGTTACTAACAAATGTATTAAATAACTTATTAGGATTAGTTAATGATCCAATGGATGAAGCTAATATGTTTAATATTGAATCTAATATATCCTTTCTTTGAACTCTATTTCTTTCAATAACATCGCTAATATAAGTTTTTTCTAATAATTGTTTTAAGTAATCGCTTTTTTCTTTTTCTGTTAAACAACCTAAAATTCTAGGTAATCCTCCATATGTTATAAACTGTTCCCAAGCTTCCTCAATACTGCCATTATAAGCGTTGTAGAATTCAGAAAAAGTTAAAGGGAAAACCCTTATTTCATCTCCGCGTCCTCTAAATTCAGTAATAATATCAGAGGACAAAAATTTTGAATTACTACCTGTCACATATACATCAAGATTTTCAATATGTAAAAATCCATTTAAAACAGATTCAAAATCATCTACTTTTTGAATTTCATCAAGTAGTAAATAATACGCATCTTTATCCACAATCAAACTTCTTATATAAGAATCTAGCTCATCAGGATTTAAATATTTTTTATTTTTTCTTTCATCTAAATCTAATTTAATTATATGATTTTCTTTCACATTATTACTTAATAAATAATCTTTAAAAATAGGGTCAAGTAAAAAAGATTTACCACACCTTCTTACTCCAGTTAAAATTTTAATTAACCCATTACCTTTTTTATTCGCAATCTTTTTTAAATAAGAATCTCTAGGAATTAAATTCATATTGCTACCTCACTGAATATTTTTTCCGTTTACGGAAATAATTTTCTATATTTTAAACAATATATAAAAAATATTCAATCAATTCATAGAATATTTTTTCCGTTTACGGAAATAATTTTCAATAAATACAACTAAATTGATATAATTTCCAACTCCAATTTCTACTAAATTTAGTCCAAAATGGAGTTGATTATGTTTAATAATTTAAAAACTATATTATATCCTACTTCTTTTCAGGATATGCTTCTAAAGTAATTGTATCTTCTTCTACATTATTATCTATAGATTTATATTCAACTAAATCTTTATAACGTTGATCAAAATAAGATACTTTACAATTATCAATATTTTTAATATTGATTTTATATTCTTCTTCTACTGGAATATAAAAATATACTGTTTTACCATTCGATCCACAAGATAAGCTACTTCTATTATCAAGCGAATTATCAAATAAACTAGCTTTTATATCGCCATTACTATCAAATATTTCTACTACACTATCTTCATTAACATTATCTATTTCAACATAGTAATAACTACCATCACTATTATAATCATATATATTTTTAGAATAGTTTTTATCTTGACTCATTAAATGAGATAAACATAATTCACAATAATGAGCTGAAGTAATAGCTTTAATATTATTTAAATTAATAAATGTAAAAAAGTAAGATAAATTAGAGATAAATGTTATAGCTAAAGCTTTAATTAATCCAGTAATTGAATTAGTTAAATCATTAGGGTTTATATAGAATTCATATTCCGTAAATACATTATTTAATAACACTAAAAAGTCTTTAATAAATTGAGTAGTATCATGCAATAAATTGTTGATTAAAATATCTACATCAGTAGTATTTAATAAATATTTAACAAAAGATGTACCTAATGTAATAAAACTAAATTTAGGTGAACCATTTTTATACAATAATTCAAATAATTCTCTAAGACCAGTTTGTAAATTAGTTACGTAATTAGATACATTTTCAACACCTAATGTAGCTAAACTAGAGAAGAATTTATCAAAAAATAACCCGCTATTCCAGTTGATTTTATTATTGATTCCTTCATTAATTCCTAATCTATCTGCACTTTCATCATTCCCGCTAACTTTAAAACTAGAGATATAGTAATCTCCAATAATTGAATGGTCACTAACATCTTCATATCTAGAAATAACATCATCAATAATAGAATTATAATTATTATTTCTTATTGAATCAGGAAGATAATAATCTACTCCATATCTAGTAAATTCAAAATCATTAAAAGGAATTTTAGGAACAGGATCAGCAGTATTTATAATATTATGAATATTGGAATATATTTCATTTCTAGGAGAAATATCTTCTAAAAATGAAGCACCCATTGGAGTTTCAAAACAATAACAATATATATCTTCTTTTTTAATATTTACATTGCTATATATTTTTTTATTATTGCTTATCTTTTTATCGATGATACCATAGCTTACATTATTTACTGCTCCACCTCTAGAATATCCAACACTCCAAAGCTTAATATTACCTTTAATTTCGTATTTATTAATGTAATCATTTAAACTATTTAAATAAATGAGACTAGAATCATAAAATCCTTTATGATTTTTAATATCAGAATCACTATCTCCTACAGTCATATTGCTAGCCCATTCAGCACCGTATCCTCCACCTCTAATTCCACTAGCAATCAATGTGTAATTTCCTATAATTTTCTTAGCAAAAATAACTCCTAAAGAATCTGCAGTAGGTTTTTCATTAAAATAAGAATTAGTATATATTGAATTAAAACCAGCAAAAGTTAAAAAATCCTTCGCATTATTCGCTTGTAAAGCATAATTACCTCCAGTGCGATTACTAGCAAAACTAGCCATAGCAAAATTTAAAGAGCAAGTTGATAAAGAAGCATTATATACTGTAGAATCATTATCAAAATAAGAATCAAAATAAAAAGCATTAGCGCTATAATCATCTTCAAATCCATGAGAAAAAGAATATCTAATCTCACCTTCTTTTAAAGAAGAACAAGACATAATTAAATTTGAACAAATAATTAAAGGTAACAAAGCTTTTTTAATCTTCATAAAAGATATTTTATATCAATTTAATGAAAATTAAACGAAATTATTGCTATTAATGATATAATTTTAATAATTATGGAAAAAAAGCTATCTTATAACGAATTACTATATACTACCAGACTTAAATTAGGATTATCCAGAAAACAGTTTGCTAAAAAACTACATGTACCTTCTTTATATTATAGATTTTATGAAAATGGATATGT
The DNA here is from genome assembly GCA_963661135.1 of Lachnospiraceae bacterium. Classification (GTDB taxonomy): domain Bacteria; phylum Bacillota_I; class Bacilli_A; order RFN20; family CAG-826; genus Onthovivens. The sequence goes on from CAVKZO010000026.1 coordinate 5,566, forward strand.
AAAACCATCTAAAAAATATATAAAAAGAATATCTGAAGCTTTAAATATTGATTATTCTACATATTTTAATGGTATACAATCTTATCCCATTGAATTACCTGATGAAGATTCTAAATTTCAAAAATGGTATAAAAATATATTCTCAAAGAAGTGGCCTAAAATTGTAGCTGCTGTATTAACTATCTTATCTAGTGCAACTATTGGAGTAAGTTTCTATAAATATAATTACACGATGGATAACGCTCAAGAATTTTATTCAGAAAGATATTTAAATTTTGTAGACGAAGTTAGAGAGAAAGGAACGATGACATTCTCTTTGCTTCACGAGATGGTTAGACCTGAAATTCATTATAGTGATGAAGATAAATATATTTCTATATCCACTTCTAGTAACAACTATTCTTTAAGAACATTAAATGCTTACGCTAACTATAAAGGCGAAAATTATAATACATATTATATTATTCCTAATCTTTCTTATAACACTCTATCTACTTTAAATGTAGAATACGTAGATCACCAAAATTTAATTAAATATAAATCTATATTTAATATTGAAAACAATACGTTTTCCCTATCAGATTCTATATATTTTGAAGATGGAGCCCCATTAGAAAAAGATGATGAAAAATATAATGAAGTAGTTTTAAGAATGAAAGAACATATCGATGAAGTTAATTATGATTTTACTAGCATGATTAAATTAACTTTAAATTTAGATTATGATTTCTATACTGAATTGCTAGTTGATTATAAAAACGGAGCATCATTAAATTTAACTACTGAACTCGTATCTTTAGGTATGGGGATTGTAGGAATCGGTTTGTCTGGATTATTTTTATTTACACTTCTATTCATGATATTTTTTGGAAGAAAAAAAGAAGAGACTGATGAAAATTTAGATGTACAATTCTTATTAGATTCTACACCAAATAACACTAACGAAAATAAAGAAACATTATCTAAAAAACCTAAGTTTTTCTCATTAACACTAGAAAAAAAAGAACCTAAAAAAGATATTAGATTTTATCCATTTATCCCTGAAACAGTATTTGAATTAGCAGGTATATTTTTAATTTTATTCGGTTCAATCAGAATAATTCTTTATATGACAAATTACTTCTATAATGGAGGGCTAACTCAAGAGGTATTTACTCAAACTACCTCTAATTTATTCCATGCATTTACAATAGGAATGTTTTTACTATACTTTATTGATTTTGATATATTCTTAGATGATCGAAGAAGTTTACGTAATTTCTTCTTATATGGCCTTATTTTTATAGGTTTATATTTTATTGAATGCATAATGATAGATTATTTAAGTAAAACCACAGGTGTATTCTTATTGATTACTGATTTTTATACAATTCCTAATAATTTCAGCACTATTTCTTGTTATTTTGGATTGATGTTCTTCTTATTCTACTCACCAAAATATTTAAATACAAAGAAGAAATTAATAATATTTAGATTGATGTCCATCATTCCTATCGCATGGATTTTAGTATCTACATTAATATTCCAAAACTATAAAGCATGGGGGTTAAATCTTTCTACATGGGAATTATATATATTCGCTTCAGAACGTCCTCAATTCTCATTATTATGTGTAATTTATTTATTATCTTACTATTTCTTAAGATTATTTATTAAATGGAGATACGGAATCGATCATGCTAATAAAATATTTAATGGAAATAAGTTTTATTTTATCAAAAACATACTTGTTTGCTTAATTATTGGCATCATCGCTATTATTGAATATTGTTTGAAGAACGCAAACACAAATATAAAAGGAATTGGAGGATATTATCAAATTGTATATCTTATTCCTTTCTTATTATTCTATCATCCTCACAAAGGAAAAAGATGTAAGCCTGTCGATTATTTAACCCTTATATTATACGGATTATTCTTCTCGATAGGTTACATCTTTGCAGCTTTAGTAATTGTTGGATTAATGCTTAAATAATTTATTTTTGTTCATTATTATTTTCTTGTTGTCCTAATACTTTCGCTTCAAATTCACGTTGTTTTTCCATATGTTTTATAGATAATTCGTGTTTAGTAGCATCCCACTCTTTACCGTGAAGAGGATAAAACCACATAGCGATAAAAGATAATATTAATAAGATACCGGTTATTAAAAACCAACAGATAAATAAACCATTTTTAGCTTGAATCGATTGATTAGCATAGTCGATTACTTCTACTGCTTTTCCAACTTCATCAGTTCCAGTTTTCTTTAAGTTTTTATCAAATCCAAATAAGGAAGTAATCATTAAAGGAAATAAAGCTGTAGCGATACTTCCTGCAGGTTTCGTAATTAAAGAATTGATGCCTGCATAAACTCCTTCTCTTCTACTTCCATTATCAACTTCATCTTTATCAATAACATCACCATTTAGCATAGGAATTAAATATAATCCTCCAGCTAATCCAATTCCACAACAGAAGAAAGTAAATAAGCAAACATAGAAATATTGTCCTAAGAATGCTCCAACTAAACAACCTACTCCCATGATTCCTGTCATGATCAGCATCTCAGTTCTTAAACCTAATTTATTTCTAGTGAAATTAAAGAATATGATACCTATAATAACTCCTAATGCGAGTAATGCGTAAAGAACGATGATTGAAGTCCCTCCAATCCATCCATTTCCTGCTCCATCTATCGCCCACATTCCTGAAACGTAAGTTAAACCGACCATAAGTCCATTTTGAGCAAATATTACTGTCCAAGAAATTACTTCAAATAATAAGAAAGATTTATTTTTTAAACACATTTTTAATCCTTCAAAGAATTTTGGTTGTTCTTCTTCTACTACATATCCATTTTCTTTATAAAAGAATGTAGAAACAAATACTAACGCTCCACAAATTAAACCCATACCAGCCATGATAAATGGGAAGATATTAGCTTGATACTCAATCAATTTATCTAATTGAGAATTTAAAATCACCGGAGCACCAAAATTAATTAATGAAAATAAAATATTGAATAAAAATATTTTATTTCTAGCTTTATTAGTTACAGCCATCTCATAAGGCATAACATAAATTGCTGAAGCGATAGCTGTATAAACTATGTCATATAAAAATAAGCCTAGTAATTCTTCAATAAATAATAACGCTTGACCGCTAGTGCCTCCTTGTAAACAAGGCAACCACATAACAGCAAATAAAACAGCCATAATTGGAGCACCATATCTAATCCAAGGTATTCTTCTACCTAATTTAGAATGTGTTCTATCTGCTAAAAATCCGTATATTGGATCGTTTAATGCGTTCCATATACCAAAAAGGATCCATACAATCATATTTAATTTTTCAGATAAACCTAGTTTATTGACAAATAAATATTGAAATGCAGCTCCTTCTGAAAAAGCACATAAAAGTCCAGTACCAGCATTAGCAATTCCTAGCCATACAGCACTAGATGTTTTTACTTTTTCTTCTTTAATCCCTAAAGACTCAGTCCCCATATTTCATCCCTCCTTTATATTATTTTTAATAAAATCCATACATATGGATTCATATAATAATGGGTTAGTTTGATAAGATAAGGCATGATCAGCTCCATTAAATATTTTTAATATAGAGTGATTTTTACCTTCTTCATATATTTTATAAGCGTGTTTGATATCAATAAATTTATCTTTATCTCCATGGATTATTAATAATGGAATATTAGAAACTTTAGCACCTAAGTAAGGTTTAGAGTCTTTAAAAGAATAATGAAGAATTAATTTTAAAAAGATATTGATTCCCCATATAAAAAATCTAGGTATATGATGTTCTTTCATCTTGTGAAGTAAAACTTCTTTAAATGAAGCATATCCACAATCTTCAATAGCAAAATTAATATCAGGATTTTCTTTTAAAGACATGAGTACACTTGCAGCACCTAAACTTTCTCCATGAACTCCAATGATTGAATCTTTATATTTATTTCTAAAATATTTAATAATATCAGTTAAATCTTGACCTTCTTTAATTCCAAATGTAGTAAATTTAGTATCGTTTTCTCCGTGTCCTCTTTCATCATATAAATAAATAGAATAACCATGCTTAAAGAAAAATTGAGCGTATTTTATTTGTCCATTTCTATTCCAAGTATATCCATGAAGTAAGATCATTATCTTTTTATTATTGATATTACTAGAAAAATCACCATGAATTATTGATCCATCTCTCATTTTAATATTTAATTCTTCTCTTTTTAAATAAGATAAATCTTCACTGATTAAACCTTTTTTAATATCGACATCTAAAGCTTCTTTTTGACTTAACTTTTTAGGATGAGAAATAAAATACATCATTAAAAAAGATGTTAAAAAATATAAAATTATTAAAAATCCTATAATAGAAAATACAATTGTTAAACTTATTTCTACTTTATTCATATTTGATATATAAATTATAATCTTTTATTATAAAAATATGTATCAATTTTTTAAGTAAGTTAAAAAATAATATTTGGTAAGATTAAAAAAGAAAAATAATTAAAATATATTTAAAAGAGACTTTAATAACGTAACTTTGTTATTTTTGTCGAGTATAATCGAAAAAAAATAATTTAGCAAAATTTAAGACTAAAATTTCATTTTTTCATTGCAAAAACTTGTAACTTTTACATACTTTTTGCTATCAACTGCAAAAACTTTTAATTTTGAAACACTTTTTGCAGTAAATATATTAGCGAATTATTAACAGCGAATCCTTTAAAATATAAATTTAATCAACTTTTAAATTTTTATTTTTTATTATTTTTATGTACATAATATCTAATTAATATAGCTATTAAGGAAACTATAGCTATAGATACTCCAACAATAATCCCAATAACTCTATGATCAGAAAAATCTATTAATGTGCTAATTAAGTTTAACATAATTCACCATCCTTTAAATGGTATACCTTATCACATACTGATAAAGATGAACTTCTATGAGAAATTAATAAAATCGCCTTGTTTTCCTTTTCCTTTTTTAGTTGAGAGAGAATATAAGCTTCATTATAAGCATCAACATTACTTGTAGCTTCATCTAATAAAATTAAAGGTGAATCAGCTAAAAATACTCTAGCTAAGCCTAGTCTTTGCTTCTCCCCACTTGATAAATTATCTGCTAAATCGTTAATTTGAGTATCTAATCCATCTTTTAAAGATTTAATCTTTTCATCTAATCCAGCCTTCTTAAGTGCTTCATAAAGTTCTTCATCACTAGCATCTTGCTTAGCTATTTTTAAATTATATCTAATAGAATTTTTAAATAAGTAAGTAGATTGAGAAAATAATGTAATATTTTTTGCTAAAGCTTCTCTAGAATATTTTGATATTTCTTCATTATTATAATTTATTGATCCTTCATTAGTTTCTTCAAAATGTAAAAGCAACTTAAATAATGTTGATTTACCACATCCGCTCTTTCCTTCAATTCCAATTATTTCACCTTTTTTTAATGAAAAAGATATATGTTTTAGTACTTCTTTTTTATCATCATATCTAAAAGAAGCATCTTTAACTTCCAGTGTTTCAAAATCAAAATCATCATTTCCTTCTTTAATTTTAGGTTCCTCTTCAATTAAAGGTAGGATTCTTTTTGCTGAAGCAAAAGACATCGTCAAATTAGCGGGAAGATTGCTTAAAGCTACAACAGGTCCAAATGATGTAGCTATGATCATATATCCTAAAATTATATATGTTGATGAGATAATACCTTGCTTAAATAAGTAACCACCTAAAAGAATAATCAATAAGTCTCCTAATAAAATCAAAACGTTTGTAATGCTAGAAAAAACTATCGTTTTATCGTTTAATTTTTTATTTATTAAATTAATTTTCTTTGTTGAATCATTTAAAATTTTGGCTTGTTCATTTTCTTTTTGGAAAAATAAAATTTCTTTTATACCGTAACACGCATTTAAATAATTATTTTCGCTTTCTGCTAATGCCTTTCTATATTCTCCACCTAATTTTCTATTAGAGATATAAAATAATATAGGTGTTAAAACACCGATTAATAAATACGTAACTAAAGCTAATAAAGAAAAAGAATAATGAATTAAAACTCCTAATAGTACTAGGACAATTAACTCTGTAAATATAGCTATAAAAAACGGAGTTATAGTATGAGCGTAAAATACCTCTAAAGATTCAGTATCAGATTGTAAAATCGACAGTAATTCCCCTTTATTTTTATCATCTAACACTTTATTTCCTTGTTTTCTTAACGATGAAAATAAATTATTTCTAACTAACGCTAATAGTGTAAAAGCCATATAGTGATTTAAATATTGTTCTGCGTATCTTAAAAACCCTCTTAAAAATCCACATATCAAAATTAATGCAATTAACCATGGGAAAGATATTGAAATTTCTATATCTAATAATTTTAAAATTGTTAATCCAGCAAAAAATGTGATACCCATAGCAGATAAAAACCCTAGGGTTCCTACAAGTACAGCTAAAACTATTAAATATCTTTTTCCTTTAACAAGGCTTAACATTCCTTTTAAAAGGGAGAAAAAATTCTTCTTTTTCATAATATAGCCTCCCATTTAGCTTCATTTTCAACTAAGTTTTTAAAATTAATATTTACATTAATTAAATCGCTAGGTTTACCTTCGCTTAATATAGTTTTATTTTCTCCAATCATATAAATATAATCAGCATTTAATGCATTTTTTACTCTATGAGATATAAATAAAACGATATGATCTTTAGCTAATTCCACTATTGTTTTTAATATGATTTCTTCAGAGTCTTTATCAATATTACTTGTCGCTTCATCAAATATATAAAAATCTTTTTTACTGGATAAATAATAAGCTAGAATTAAACGTTGTTTCTCTCCTCCTGATAAATCTAACCCATCTTCTTTTGGTATATAATTTAAATCAAATTCATCAAATATTCTTTCTTTTAAAGAAACTTTTTCTAGTAAAGAAATCATATCATCTTCTTTTAAGTCAGGATTATAAAATAAGAAAGCATCTTTTATTGATAAATGGAGCAAATATGTTTCTATAGAAAGATAGCAAACATGTTTTCTATATTCATAAATATTTAAATTAGATAGCTCTTTCCCATCTATTTTTATTGATCCTTCATAATTTAACAATTGTTTACTCAATACTTTTGATAGTGTTGACTTACCACTTCCTGAATCTCCAATTAAAGATGTAAAACCTTTATTTATTGTCATATTAATGTTTTTAAAAGCATATTCATCATCGTCATCATATTTAAAAGAAACATTTTCTAATATTATTGAATTTACATTAAAATCTATACAATTTCCTGCTTCTTTTTCTTCTTCTTTCAATAATTTAATTACTTTTTTACCAGCAGTAGATCCATTCATCGCAATATGAAATGCTGATCCTAATTGTCTTAAAGGAAGGAAGAATTCTGCACCAACCAAAATTAAAAATATTGCAATTTGATATGTTATTTCACTATTTTTTAAAGCAAATAAAGATACTACAATTCCTATTGCTGCTCCTCCGTAAGCTACTAAATCCATAATTGTAGTTGAAAATAATTGCATAACTAAAACTTTCATAGTTATCTTTCTAAATTCTTCAGAATTGTTTTTCATCTCTTCTTCCATTTTCTTATCATAATTAAAAATGAGAAGCTCCTTCATACCTTTAATCGAATCTAAATACGCTCCACCTAAAGATAAATATTTATCCCAATATGTAGAAAATATCTTTTTAGCCCATTTAGACACTAAAATAATAGATATAGGAATTAAAGGTACACAAACTAAATAGATGATTGCAACCTTCCATGAGAAAAAACAAAATAATATAAATAAAGTGATAGGAGCCATCATACTATAAAAAAATGATGGTAAATACGAAGTGTAATATAATTTTAATTGTTCGATGCCTTCAGAAGATAATTGAGATATTTCTTGAACCTTTAACTTGCTATTTCCATTTAATCTAACATATTTATCATATATATCATTTTTAATTTTATACGATACATACTCTCCTAATTTATTAGCTAATTTACCTTTAAATACATAAAATAAAATAAATAACATTATTAATGCTAAACAGATAGATAAATATATTGTTCCATTATTAAATTCACTATCTATAAAGTTTTTAACACTTAAGGATAATAAAAATGTAGATGATACGCTACTTGCTAAACCTAAAAAAGATAGTAAAGTAATTAATACTAAATAATATCTTTTACCTTTAATATAATTCAATAATTCCTTATCAATCATTTTGAACCTCTTCTGCCATCTTCTTTTTATTTTCTTCTTCTAAAGCATCTAATTCTTTAATATATTCATATTCTTTTTTACCGACTGGAGTTACTCTAAAAACAAAATAAGCATATTTACATCCTATAAGTATATCAAAAACTATCGTCATAGCTAATTTATTAATAAACCACATACTAATCATTAACAACGCACTTACAAATACCAATAAAATCATCTCTCCATATACTGTCATCACTCTATGTTTAGCAAAATTTCCGACATGTTTTTTATATAATTTAGAATTTAAAAACCGATTAGCAAATTTTTCACTTCCTCTAACAAAACAAAAAGCTGTTAATAAATAAAATGGTACAGTAGGAAGGATCGGAATAACAATTCCTATAGTTCCTAAAACAAAAGAAATACAACCTACAATTATAAATATAATTCTTAATATTTTACTTTTGCTTAATTTGTTCTTCTTTTTTTCTTTTTGCATTCTTTATCTTCCTCATTTTTCTTTTTTGCTTAATAGTTTGTGTTACGTGTTTAATAGCCAATATAGGATGATAAAACATCATTCTTGGTCCAGAGTAACGCATTATTTCCCTTATTCTTTCTCGATGTTCTTTATCGTAACAATGGATTGGACAATTGGAACAAAATGGCTTTTTATCACCCCAAGTACATAATGAAAGTCTATATTTACAATAATCCTTTAATTCTTCGCAGTCTTTACATAACTCACCTTTTTTTGTCTTATGTTTTTTATGACAAAAAATACCGATCATCAATGTGACCGTATTTAATTCATCTTGATATTTCTTTTCAGACATCTTTTTCATTGTTAGAATAGGCTAACTGCCTAGAATAAGTATATCATTATTTATTATTTTTAAAAGAAAAATACTTAATTAAATATAAGAAAACATATAAATTTTATATTTTATTTATTCTATGATCTAATTTATAAGCTAGTAAAAAAATTATATCTCATTTAATAGTTATTAAAAGTCATAATTATATTTTCCTAGAGCAAATGTTAAATATGCAGGAATTGTAATAATATCTTCTTTTTCAGATATATTATAATCTCCAATTTTAATTAATTTTGTTTTACCATAATGTTCAGGATGATTCATAACTGTTTTACTTGATTTTATATTACCTGTTTTAGCTTTAACCTCTAATAATGTTGCATATCCTTTATAAGAAATAACAAAATCGATTTCTAATCCAGTTTCTTTACCAAAATAATACGGAGTAATTCCAGTTTTTATTAACGAATCAAACACCAAAGATTCATATATTGCTCCTTTACCTTGTCCAAGTTCTCCTTTATTCATTGATTGTATTGTATCTATACCGAACATAGATGTTACAATTCCAATATCTTCAGGAAACAATTTAAACTGTGATTCTATTTTTTCTCCAATTAAAGGTAATGATGGAATATATACATTATGTACTTTTGAAACAATATGTGCTTCTTTTAAGTAATTTATAGCATCATTTTTATCATACAAATTCCCTGTTTTTACTTTAGAAACAATAAATCTTTTATTCTCTTTTAATAAAAAAGTAGGAATTAATTCAAATACATTTTGAATTCTACTAACTTCACCAGGTTTAAATAACGGATTATTAAACTTATCTTTTCTTCTGCCGAAATCACTTCTCATTTCAAAAATAATATTATTTAAAATTTTATAAGCTTCAACAATTTTTTTACTTTTAACATATTCACTAACCACTCTAGGAAAACCACCGATACATGCATACTTTAAGAATAAATCTTTATATAAATTATGAATATTTTCAGGTATGACTTCTTTTTTTAAAAAATATTGTATAAGTTTATTTATTTGATCGTTTTTATAGCCTAACGCCCATAAAAACTCTTCAAAATCCATTGTTTTCATTTCAACAACTTCTTCATACCCTATTGGAGCTGGTGTTGAATCACCAACTATATAACCATTAATCCCTAAATACGATCCACTTCCAATAACTTTATATCTTGAATCGTTTTTAAAATTTTTAAACGAAATCCTTGCTCTAGGACATTCTTGATTTTCATCAAAAAAAAATTAAAGTATTTTTAGGATTAAGTGAATCATTAGGAAATCTAAGTAAAATATTAGAAATAAGTGAATCTACATCGAGTTCGCCATCAAAATCACTAATATAATTTGGATTATTCCAAAAATTTATTTCAATTAAATGAAAATTATTTCTTTTTGCAAGTTCACGTATTGTTTCAGTCTTTCCGCATTGTCGAATACCAACAAGTAACAACGGCGTATAATCTTCTTTTTTAATCCGATTATCTAAAACACTATCAATCTTTCTTTTAAAATACATATTTCACTCCACAATTAATATTTTACAAATAAATGATAACAAATTCGGAGCGAGTTTTTTATTTTTTCTAACAAATTCGGAGCGAGTTTTTCACTTATAGCACTTATTATACAACTTTTTTGATTAACAAAAATAATCGATAATGTTAAACTGAAAATGTTGTAAAACGCTCATTTCGTAATCACTATAAATAACATCCAAATTGGTAAATACATTTTTTCCTTATTTTGGCTACTATATATTAAGTGTTTATAAAAATAGTTCATAAAACCAACATTTATGAGCGCTCATTTTCTATAAAACTATTATAATTAATGAATATTCTAACAAATAAGTTTTTCTACATTTTCTAACGATAGTGATTACTTTTATAAAGACATTATCAATATTAATCTAAAATATTGAATAATTAATAAAATCATAAATAAACAAGCAAAGATTCAGTCTTCTTTTTTTTAAAAATAACTTTTATAGCTATATTTAACCTTTAAATTGCTATCTATAAAAAATAATTGAATTCATTCATTCGCATTTAATGATTTTTTATATATTCTTGAATAAATAAGCATAGTTATTCCAAAAACCATAATAGCTAATGCGTAGAAATGACTTGTTGCAAATATACCAACTATATTTGTTCTCTCTCTAAAGAATTCCATTATAAAACGAATTACCCCATAAAATATATATGTTATATAAAAAGCTTCACCTCTTTTTAATTTATTCTTTTTTATCAATATAGCAATAATAATAAATGCTATAAGGTCTAAAATCGCTTCTAATGGTTGAACAGGAAACAACCCTTCCTCAGTCCCATTAGTTATCCCCCATCCTACTTTAATACCATAGCAACATCCTGCACACATGCATCCTATACGATAGAAAGAGAGTTCTAATAAAATACCAGGAATAAGAAAATCCATAAATTTTAATTTATCTAATCTTAAAATCCAACCAATAAACAAGAGGAATATAGGCACAAAGAAAAAAACACCAAACAATGAATATTCCCCATACCAGGAGATGCCGTTTTTTATAGAAGATGGATTTTCTATTAAAAACATTATCTTAGCACTAAAGGTTTCTAAAATAATCATACTCAATCCTAATAACATCGAAATATACCATTTGTGATTATACTTCTTAGACATCATCACATAATAAGCAATACTAAATAAAATTCCTATAATCCAAAAGAATATCAATGAAGAAATCTTCCCAATTGTTGGTAGCATAATTATTTTCTTAACCAGTGTTCTAATGTAGAATTATATATAACTGTAACAGAATTTGTAGCATTATTCGATCTAGTAACATTCAAGGTAATTGTTCCATCTGTATTCGTATAAGGATAATATGATGCTGCAAAATATGCATATTTTGTATTTGTACTTGTATCAGTAAAGGTATGTTCTGTCTCATTATAACTACAAGATTGTAATGTACAAGTAGAATTATCAGCTAAAGAAAAAGTTGTACCAATATTAAAATAATACATCTCTGAATCACTAACTTTAAATATTCCCGTTCTAAAACTATAATCTCCAACTTTAGCTCCATCAGCAGATTCGTTGGTATAGTAGCCTTTGCCATAAGAAACTAACGGACGGGAATATCCCTTGATAACACCATTCCCATTATTATTACCTAACATATAATCATATCCATAGGTTAGTATTTTGACGTCACTATGTTTTTCCATTAGTTTAGCAAAAGGATTCTCATTTTCGTTATAAGAAATATATTCCAAATTCGATGTAGTGCCATCAGAAGAATAAGCGACGCGGTTAAAATCCATAGCACCTGCTAACAAATACTCTCTTATACTAGAATTTCCACCTTTAAAAACTAAAGTACCATATATTTTCACCCTGTTACCGCTATAATATTTCCACAAAGATTCAGATTTAAAGAATACACCAGGAAAATTAAACTGATCTTCTGCAATTAAATTATTTTTAACTATTGTTTCTTTTTCTGAATCATAGTAATAGGCACTATCACCTAATATAGAAATCTGGGCAGATTTTTTATTAGCTGAATCAAAAGACATAATGATATTACTATCTTTATCAGCAATTAAAGACATTCCTGGCATCATCTTAAGAGATTGTGAAAATGCCATGTCTGTATTTATCAAAAGAATATCAAAGAAACTAGAGACAGGGAAATTGAAATTTACCGTGTTTACTTCTGCACCAGGATTAATAACGATGTTTGACATTTGAACCTTACAATTATAAAATGATATTTTTAATCGACGTGATAAGCAGAATTTTACCTCATCACTCGTAGTTGCTTTTCCATCAGTCATCTGTTTGTTTTCAGTTCCTTCTATCTCAATAAAAGAATCATCTTGTTGAGATAACTTAAAAAGGACGACATCATCTGTACCACCCAAAAAATTGATTAAAATTTCAGAACCAGAATATGCTGTGGTACGTGCTTGGCATCTAGCAATAAATTTTGTCCATCCTCTGCTTGAAGAATATAATCTTGCTTTACATCTAAAATATGGCAAATTATACACTTGAAAAGGCATAATTTTATCAGAAACAAAGTTAGAAGTTGCAGTTCCTCCACGATAATCATATATAACTGCTAAAGTATAAATATAACCACCATAAGAAATCACTTCACCGTTTTTTTGGAATTTTTAATCAACCCGAATACGTTCAATGTTCCACCTTCAACATATATATTATGACCATTCAAATCGAGCGTAACATATTCATTAGCGATATGCCCTTCATAATTTGTGTTTCCTAAGGTGCCGTAATTTGCACCAATAACAAGAGTTCCATAAACATATAAATCCGATTGTAAACAAACTGTATATTGATTAGTATGGAAATCATCCTCTGGTTCGAGATCAGATACATACCCAGATTCCCCTACAATTGTTACCATTCCGTTATTCAATCCGAAATTAATCGTGACACCTGATGCAATCTTAGACCCTACTATAGTTTTACCATCATCCGTTGTGATTGTCGATGATTTATCACCAAAAAAAACTATATTATCCTTTTCGAAATACGAAATATCATTTGTAAGATTAAATTCATTTGACGCTGCAAATGCATTGAATGTATACTCTTTTTCTTCTGAGTATCCTGAAATAGTTTGTCCAAGTCTATATTTAGTAGTACCAGTAATATCCGTCTTATTGAAAACGGCATAATAAGTTTTTGACTCAGAAGCTACTAACGGAAGAGAAAACATAGTATTGTTAGGCAATCCAGCCTCGTTTTCCTCAACAAGTCCTACAAACTTATAGGTTTCATTATCAGTTAACGATATAAAGGAATCTATATCATCTGTGTTTAACAACTTATTTTTTTGAACTTTAATTTTATCTTTTACCTCATATCCATAATAGTCATAAGAAGATGAAATAAGATTTAATTTTCTTGTATATATTTTATACACTCCAGTCCGTTTATCAGAACCACAAACACTCTTTTGATATTCAATCTTAGTAGAGACATTTAAAATGATAATTTGACCATCATAATTTCCAGTCCCAGAATAATTATAATCACCAACGGAAAACGTAGAACCTGATGCTGGACCATTTTTTTGTAATCGATCGTATATAAGTAAAAAAACTATTAAAATCATCTTTTGTGTTCGTTGTCCCACTCTTAATTTCTATCTTCTCATACTCCGTCTTCTCAATACTCTCACAAACAGCATATTTAAAGCTAAGAGTTACTGTATCTCCATCATCAATGACCTTGTCATCATCATTAATCTTATCCGATGTTTTTAACTGATTTATAATAAAACTAGATGCACCTACAGAGATAAAAACAGCGAAAAGAATAAAGAAAATAGTAATAAGTTTAACAAATAATGATTTACCTTTCATTTACTTACGCTCCTTTTATACTGCACTTGTAGATAATCCGAAAGTGATGCTATATTTTGGATTTAAGTCCAAAATATCAGTGTTTAACGTATCCTCATCAATTTTAAAAGAAAAGACAATCGGCACCTTATAAATTGTTGCTGAATGATCGTTCGTTCTAGGATAAGTCGAATCTAATAAAGCAACGTTAGATAAAGAGATATCGTTTTTTGTTTTCAATGGAAAAGAGAATAATGTTGTCGTTCCGTTATTTGTCTGGATTGTATTTGATGATTTTTGTGCAAAAAAAGTATATCCAGTATAGTTCTCTGGATATAGTACCAATGAATCTATAATATTATTCGATGTACTTTAATAACCAAGATAAGAAAAAGAAATAGTTAAAAAAGCGTTGTCATCATAGGCAATTGATGACATCACCTTAGTGTCTACAGTCGCTTTTATAGTCAATATATTGCCATCAATAAAACTCTTTTCAACTGTATTATCATCGACATTTAGCCTCTTAGATGAGGTGATTGTTGTCATGCTATTAGAGACGATAGCAAAACCAAAATCAGTCAAGCCATATTCAACGATTTCAACATTAGCAACATTAACAGAAATATTATCGATATTTACTGGATTCCCAATATTGATATACCATGAAGAAAAACCAACACCAACAATAGAAATCATGGATAGACATAAGCAGATAAGCAAAACATGATAATTAGAAATCAGAGTGCGCTTTCTCATCTTATCACTCCAATTTCAAAAAATAGAAAATCAGATAATTGATGATTATCAATTGTATATATATATATATAAAGTGTTTCATGATTTTCATTTCTCTATTCATAACAAATTTATTATATTACATTAAGTTTAGTCGTTCAACGTATATTAAATTA
>CAVKZO010000027.1:0-20899 GCA_963661135.1 Lachnospiraceae bacterium
ATCTACATCTTTTAAAGGATTCGATTATAAAGATTATTTTATTAAACATTTTGAGTATGAATTTATATATTCTTTAAAACTATTTTGTTTAGTTGAAACTTATGGCTTTAATATAGGAGCTAAAGCATCTTTTATTAGAAGAGCTATTGAAAGCTATATTTATATTTCGTTAGCTAAAAATAATTTGATGTATATTGAAAATTATAAATTATTTAAGTTTAAACTAAAAAAAGATCCTAATCTTATCGGTAAAAAAGAAAAAGATCAAATAATGAAAAAGTTTTATTTAAAAAATATAAATTTTGAATCCTTTTTAAATAGCACTGATTTTATATATATGTATGGAATCGGAGATAAAAATACTCCTTTTTCTCATTTAGAATACTATTTTAATAATGTAGATGATCCTTATTTTAATAAAGAAGAGATGATGAAATTATATAACGATTTAGGAGTTATTATTCATCATAATTTATCGTCAAGTTACGAATTTAAAGAATTGTATAAAAAAGAATATACAAATATTGTTAATAAATTTGCTAAACCGATTTTAATTAATAAAATTGCGAAAGAATACGAAGAATCTTTAAGCAAAGTTTTAGTTACTCCAAAAATTAATTTTAAAGGTTTTATAAACTTAACTTATGATGATTTTAAAGATTTTGGCAGCTTAATTAGTCTTAGAAATAAAATTTCTAGTGCGATTGAAGATGATGATAAAACTATTTACACTTCGTTTATGCAAATGATTTTTGAATACTTAACTGGTTTTATATTCTTATATTATTTTAAAGAATTTTTCTCTTACGAATGCTATTTTAAATCATTTCTAGAAAAATGTTCGATATTTTATTCATTAATAAAATTAAAAGAAGATAATAAAATAGAATATAAAGAGTTAAAGATAGTAATGGATTATTACGAATATTTAAATATTAGTAAAATTAATAATATTAAAAAGTATAGTGAAGAGGAAGAAGATAAAATATTAGATTTAGTATTATCTTATTCTCCTAGAATTAAAAATAAAGCAATATTAAAAAGCATGATTATTAATAATCCAAAAATAGTATTAGGAGTTAGTGAAAATCATTACACATACATGGTTTATAATTTTTTAAAGAATTTTATTGACGATAAAGACTTTGTTGATGATATTTTCTTAACTTATAAAGAATCTTTATCTGCATCTCATGCAAATGGTGATTTTTATGAATTAGAAGAAGAAAACAATATTTCTAAAGTTAGAGATATCGTTTTTATAGCATGTAGGATTTTAGATAAAATAAGTAAAAACACTAAGGTTGAATATTACGTACTAAAAGAAACTTTCGCTGATAAAGATAAATATTTAGAAGAATTAGAGCATTATAATAATGCTAGTAGAGGTTATAAGCGTTTCGCTGATAATAAAGGCTTTAAAAAGACGTTAGTAGAAAAAAGTGAAAAGGTAGATGAAAGTAAAAAGGAAGCGATTGATCAATATAATAAAATAATTGAAAAAACAATAAGTAACTTTTTAACTAACATCGATAATTTAATCACTAAAATTAATAAGATTAATGATTATAAAGAATAACTATGCCTTAATTAAGAATAGTTAATATTTGTTGAAACTTAATAATAAATATTATATATTATTACTACTTATCAAGAATCATGTAATATTAGTGAAAAAGCATGGTAGCAACTCTATAAAATATAGTAAGTGCTTCTAATAGCAAAGTTCCACACTTTGAACGATGAGTAAGGTTAACATTATTGCCTTCCCCTGTGGAAGGCTTTTTTTAAGGAGAATTATATGAGTGATATTCATTATTTATTTACTAGCGAAGCTGTCAGTGAAGGTCATCCAGACAAGTTATGCGATCAAATTGCAGATAGAATTTTAGATGCTTTATTAAAAGAAGATAAAAATAGTTTTGTAGCTATCGAATGCTTTGCTACAACAGACCTTTTAGTTATTGGAGGAGAAGTCACTAGTTTAGGAAAAGATAAAATAAATTATGAAAAAATAGCTAGGGACACAATAAAAGATATTGGTTACGATAAAGATGAATTAGGATTTAACGCAGATACTGTAAAGATTTTTAATACGATTAAATCTCAGTCAAGCGATATTAGGCAAGGAGTTAAAAACGATGAAATTCTCCTTCAAGGAGCAGGTGATCAAGGTATCATGTTTGGTTATGCAACAAACGAAAGTGAAGGATATATGCCTCTTCCAATTTCTATCGCTCATAAACTTATGAGAGTTGCTACAAAAGCTAGAAAAGAAGGTAGATTTAATCACGCTAGACCGGATATGAAATCTCAAGTTACTATCGATTACTATAAAGACAGAAAAAGAATCGATACAATCTTAATGAGTGTCCAACATGATGAAGGTTATAATGAAGTAGAATTTAAAAATTATATTAAAAACGAAATTATGATTCCTGTTGCTAAATCATTCGGATTAAATGCAGATTTTAAAGTGTTGATCAATCCTACTGGAAAGTTTGTTTTAGGTGGACCTGCAGGAGATACAGGACTTACCGGAAGAAAGTTGATTGTCGATACTTATGGCGGTAGCGCTAGACACGGAGGTGGTGCATTCAGTGGAAAAGATCCTTCTAAAGTTGATAGAAGCGCGGCATATATGGCTAGATATATCGCTAAAAATTTAGTTGCTAGCGGAGTAGCTGATAGAATTGAAATTCAATTAGGTTACGCAATTGGCAAAGCAGAACCTTTATCGATCAATTTCTCTACATTTAAAACAAGTAAGATAAGCGACGAATTAATTTTAGATATAATCAATAAATTTTTCGATTGTAGACCTGGAGCTATAATTGAAAAATTTAAATTAAAAGAACCTACATTTAAATATGGTGATACATCAAATTATGGCCATTTTGGAAGACCTGATTTAGATTTACCATATGAAAAATTAGACATGGTTGATTCAATAAAAGAATATATAAAAAATCATACTAAATAAGATTATTTTAGATTATAATTTTATTTGTGGATATGAAGTTTAATTTATTTAATAAGAGACCATTTTTTGTAAATTCTTTAGAGATTTTACAAGATTTTTATGCTCCAATAATATCTTTTAAAACAGTTACTTTGTATTTATATTTAGAAAATTTAATTAAATCTAATGTGAAAGGTATCGATTTAGATAAATTGTGTATAGATACTAAATTTGATTCTAAAGATATCTTTTTTATGAGAAGAACATTAGAGTCCATTGGATTGATTTCAACTTATAAAATTAATGAATTTGAATACAATATTGTTTTAAATGGCGTTGTGGATCCTTATAACTTTTTTAAATCGCATATTTTAACTGAATTATTATCAAGTTGCGTTAGTAGAGATAAAATTTTGGAACTTAAAAAGAAATATTTAATCGAAGAAAATATCGATTTAAAAAACGATATAAGCGCTAAATTTGAAGATTCTTTTAAGATTAATGCTAATAGTAATAAATTTGAAATAACTGGAATAAACGACGATATTCAATCTAATTTTGATATTAATTTATTGAAGAAATATATAAAAGAAAAATCTCAAATTAATATAAATTATATAAGTGAAGAAGAATATAAAAATATTAAAACACTTGCTACTTTATTTGGATATGATGAAAAAGTAACTGCAGAATTAACTATAGATTCATTTGATTATTCGATGAAAATTGGAGAAAAAATCAATTTTGATTTCTTAAAAAATAGGATGAAAACTGAGATTAATTTTAATAAAGTATTCACTAAAAAAGAGAATAAAAAAGTTAAAATTAATAGTGAAACTGAACTTGCTAATAAAATTAATGAATATGAAAATATTTCTTGTAGAGAATTATTAAAAAGAAGACAAAATGGTGTTGAACCAGTTGGAGCTGATTTAAATTTAATTGAAGATCTTAGACTTAATATGGGATTAAATGATAGTGTTATCAATTGTTTATTAGATTTTGTTTTGATTACAAAAGATGGTGAATTACCAAAAGCTTTAGTTAAAAAGATAGCTTCGACATTAGTTAGAAAAAATATTAAAAATTCTTTAGAATGCTATACATATTTATATAAAAAACAACCTGATAAAAAAGCAGAAGAAAATAAAGTAGACGAAACTAAATTAAGTGAGATTAAAGATAATAGTAACATTGAATCTAAAGAAGATGACGATGAAGATATTTATAATATTTTTGGGGATTAATTATGGAATTTAATAAGATTAACTACGTTAGTGATGATGAATTAAAAGAATATAAAAAAGAGTTATATAATAACATTATTAATGATACCCCTTTTTATAGTGAAGTTATTAAATTAGGATTTAATAATGAAGATATTATGTCTAATTTAACTAAATTTGAAGATTTTAGAACTAACTATAATGTTATTAAAGATATTAAGACTTATGATGATTGTATTAAAAATAATTGTTTTGAAAAGATTATTTTAGTGAGAGAAGGAAAATTTATTGAAAGAAAAGTCGAGTTACTTGAACCAGTAAGCGACAATTTACGTTATTTTAAAAGATTTATATTTAAAGATTTTCCTCATAAATTCGATAACGTATCTTTAAAGCAATGCGACAATAAAGATAAGATAAAATTGATAAGCAAAGATTTAAAAAATAAAAAATGGATTTATATTCATGGAGGTCATAATTCAGGTAAAACATTTACTTGTATCGGAGTCATCAATAATTTTATCGATTCTAGAGATGGTGAAGTAGCATTTATAAATACTAATATTACATTTGGAGAATTGATAGATTTATATTTTGCTAAAAATAAAGAATTATTTAATTCTTATATTTCTAGAATTATTAATGCTGAATTAATCGTACTTGATAATTTTGGGGGAGAAGTAAAGAATGAATATATGAGAGACTTAATTCTTTTACCAATATTACAAGGAAGAAATAACAACGGAAAACTTACTATTTTTAATAGTAATTATTCAATTGAAGAAGTTGGAGAATTATATTCTTTAAATAAATTATCTGGAAAAATAACATCTAAAAATATTGTAGATATTATTAAATCTAATATAAATAAACCTATTGAATATATAAAAGTTGACGGATTATATTAATTCAAATTTTCATCTACTTTTTTAAATAAACTATTTAAATCCCCATTATTTTCGATTTCGATAACTTTATTTTCTTTAACGTAACTATAATCGTTATTTAATTTTAAACTGTTATTAATATTAAATTCATTTCTAGATTTTAAATTTGAAATCTGTTTATCTTTATTCAACTTGATAACAAATATTTTTTTAAACATATATTGATAATGTGCTTTAAATAATAGTGGTACTTCAATTGCGATTTTTTCATTATTCACAATGTATTTTAATAATTCTTCTTCTAAAACTGAGTAGATATATTTTTCTACTCTTTTCTTTTTATTTTTATCGTTTATCATGATTTCTCTAGCTTTTTGCTTAATTTCTAGTTTATCAATATCAAAATTAATACCTAAAATTTTTGAAACTTTAGTTTTATGTTCATATTGTGTATATAATTCATGAACTAACTCATCACAAGATAAAGTTAAATAACCTAAATCTTTAAAATGTTTTAATAGAGTAGATTTACCACTTCCGATTGGGCCAGTAATTCCGATAGCTTTTTCATATTCACTGTTTATTTGACAGTTTGGACAGAAAGTTGTTCCTCTTCCTTTTATAAATATTTTGTGAAGTGGAGTGGAGCAATTTAAACATGGTTCATTTTCTCTCCCGTAACACATTAATAAAGCTTGAAATTTGCCATCAACTCCTTCACTAGGATGAAATGAGTGAATGGTGCTACCGCCTTCTAAAATAGCTTTATTTAGTATTGTTTTTGCATTATTAATTATTCTAATTATATCTTCTTTGCTTAATTCTTTACCTTTTGTAAGAGGATTTATTTTAGAAGCAAATAAAATTTCATCAGCGTAAATATTACCGATTCCACACATTATACTTTGATCTAATAAAAGTTCTTTAACGCATCTATTAGTGTTAAATTTAGTTAAAATAGTAGGAATATCACTATCTAATACCTTATTAGCTTCAACGCCTAATTTCTTAATCATCTTCACATCTTTATAATCTTTTTCATTAGTTAAATACATGACACCAAACTTTCTAGTATCATCGTAACTTAAATATGTTCCATCTTTAAAAGTAAATATTAAACTTGTGGCTTTAATACGCTTATATTCTTTTAAATAACGATACTTACCTTCCATCCTTAAATGAGAAATTAGTATTAAATCATCACTAAAATGGAAAAATATGTATTTTCCATATCTAGTGATATCTAATATTTTTTTATTTTTTAAATTAAAAAAATCATCGTAATTAGATTCGATTAGTCTAGGAAAAAAAATATCTATATCTTTAATTTCTTTATTAATAACAAGCGGTTTTAAAATATTAACAACAGTTTCAACTTCAGGTAATTCAGGCATAATTATTTAGCAAAAAACCAATTTTTTGCATATCCTCCATCAACTTTTAAATTAACATTAAGTTTAACACAATTCTCCATGATATCTTTAACTAATTTATATACTTCATCTTTTTCTTGATCATTAACTTTAATGAGCAATTCATCGTGAATTTGACTAATTATTTTAGCTTTGTATCCCTTTTCTTTTAATGCATTGGATACTTTAATCATGGCAATTTTAATTAAATCTGCAGCGCTTCCTTGGATTGGAGCATTCATTGCGGCACGTTTAGCAAATTCTCTAATGCTATAATTTGGTGATTTAAATTCGCTTATATATCTTCTTCTATTAAAGATGGTAGTAGAGTATCCTAATTCACTAGCTTTATTGATAACATTATTTAAATATACTTTAATTTCAGGGAAATTAATGTTAAAACTTGTAATGATTTCTTTTGCTTCGCTTACAGAAATTCCTAATTGCTCAGCTAATCCCCGATCAGAAATACCATAAACTATACCAAAATTAACAGCTTTAGCTTTTCTTCTTTCTAAACTTGTTGGTTCTCTATCTAAAGAAAATATCTTTTTAGCTGTTAAAGAGTGTATATCTTCATTATTATTAAATGCATCGATTAAAGCTTTACAATTACTTAAAGATGCTAGAATTCTTAATTCAATTTGAGAATAATCTAATGAAAGGATATTTAAAGATTCGTCTTCATAGAAAAAACATAATCTAATTTGTTTACTTTCTTCATCTCTAATCGAAATATTTTGTAAGTTTGGTTCACTACTAGATAATCTTCCGGTTTGAGTTGCAGCTTGATTAAATGTCGCATGAATTTTGCTATCTTTAATAAAAGGAATGATGCCTTCTACATATGTTGAAAGCATTTTAGAATATTTTCTATATTGTAAAATAAGCTCAATTATAGGGTGTTCATCGACTAATTCGTTTAAATGTTCAACGCTGGTTGAATGTTTTTTGTTATCTTTTAAATTTAATTCGTTATATAAAACATTAGCTAATTCTTTAGTGGAATTGATATTGAATTTGTGTCCTGCTAAAGAATAAATCATTTCTTTTAAAGAATTAATTTTATTTTCGTAGTCGGTTTTAAATTCTAATAATTTTTCTTTTGATACTGGAAAACCTTCAATTTCAATATCAGCTAAAACGTCTGTTAGAGGAATTTCTATATCGTTTAACAAATTTAATTGATTTAATTTTTCAAGTTCATCTTTAATATTTGAATAAAGATTTAATGAATAATATGCAGTTAAACATGTTAAATCTTTATTTCCTTCTTCAAATAAACCTAATTTTTCTTTAAAGCAATAATTTATATCGATATGGTAATATGACATTACAGTATTTATATCAGATTTAATTGATGATTCTAATAAATATGATGCTAAAAGAAGATCGAAGAATAATCCGTTAATCTCGATATTATAATTTGATAAAACACACTTTATTTTTTTATAATCATAAGCATATTTTTTAATATCTTTATTTTTTAATACCCCTATGATTTCCCCATTATTTTTTAAATTATCATAAGAAATATAATATGTTTTTTCTTTAGTTGATATAGCGATACCATAAAGTTTAGCAAAGTGGTAATTAGTATTTTCAATATCGACTTCTATACCGATTTCAGTAGCATTTATAGAAGACATTTTATCAACTACTTCATATTTAATCTTTTCTACTAAAACGTCATTTTCTCTTAAATTTTTAGGAAGTTTATTAATTAAATTTTTAAAATCATAATGGTTCGCAAATGAAGAAATTTTATTAAAATTGTAACTAGTGTAAATCAAGTCACTAACATTGATATTTAGCGGATAATCAACTCTAATTTTAGCTAATGATTTACATATTTTTCCTCGTTCTCCAAACTCTATTAAATTTTGTTTTAAAGATTTAGTTTGTTCATTAGCATTATCTAAAATATTTTCTAAGGTGCCATACTTTTGAATTAAAGATTTAGCGGTTTTATCTCCAACTTTAGGAATACCTTTTAAGTTGTCGCTTGGATCTCCCATCAATCCCTTATAGTCAACAATATTTATAGGATCAAACCCCCATACTTCTTTAAAAGTAGCGGGAGTCATATCAGCGATATCTTTCAATCCTTTTTTAATTAATTTAATCGTGATATTATCGTCAATCAATTGAAGATAATCTTTATCACTTGTATAAATTAAAACCTTATATCCTTCTTTTTCAGCCTTCTTAGCCATGATTCCTGCAATATCATCAGCTTCAATTTCATCATCTTCATAATATTTAATATTTAAAGAATCTAAAAATTCTCTAGCTATAGGCATTTGAATTAATAATTCATTAGGTGTAGGAGCTCTATTTGCTTTATATTCTTGATATTCACGATGTCTAAATGTATGTTTTCCTTTATCAAAAGCTACAAATATTCCGTCTCCTTTATTTAATGTAGTGATGATACTAGAAATCATATTTGAGAATGCGAAAATGGCGTTAGTAGGTATGCCATCTTTATTTCTCATTATGTTTTCAGTACCATTTATCGCAGTAGCGTAATATGATCTAAATAATAAACTGTTTCCATCTATAATTATAATTTTATTCATCTTTAATCCTCGCTTATAACTTTTAATTCTGAAATTTGAAAACTCAATTCATCTTTTCTTAAAATTGTTTTACCTTTTAAAATTAAACAATCATTCTCTTTTAAACTTTGACCATGTTGATCGTACTCTTTATTAAATAAAACTGCTTCGATATCTCCAGAATTATCATATAAAGAAAGAAAAGCCATAAATTTACCTTTTTCTTTTCCGTTTTTAATAGTTATTACTTTTTTACTTCTTAATGTAACTAAAATTGTAGAAAATTTATTTAATTTCAATTCGCTAATAGGAGTGATAGTAGTATTTTTTAAACTTTCATCATTAACATAATTTAAAAGATTATCACTCAACATAACTCCTAATACTTCATATTCATTTTTGATTCTTTCGATAGGATCGTCAACTGTTTCAACTTCTTTAAATTCGTTATCTAATTTAAACATAGTGTAATTTTTAATGTGATCCATAGCTGGATTTATGCTCATTTTAAGTGATTTTCTATTACTATTTAATGTATCGAAAGCACCAGTATCTACAAGTTTAGAAACTTGAGCATCAGTTAATTTATATTCGCTATTACACATTCTTTTGATAAAATCATAAAAAGATATAAATTTACCATTTTTATTTCTTTCTAATATAATATTTTCTATTTGTTTATTAGGAAAATTACTAATTCCAGTAAGAGGCAATAATAATTTATTATTAAAATTTGTAAAAGAAGTGGTAGATTCGTTGATATTAGGTAGCAATATCTCTAAATTTTCTTTTTTAATCTCTAGAAGATATTTGCTAAATTTAGCGTCGTTTGTTCCGTATTGTTGATCCAATATCGCTAAATAAAATTCTAATGGATAATATGTCTTTAAGTAGCATTCTTCTAAAGCGATATAAGCATAACTAACAGCATGAGATTTGTTGAATCCGTAACTTGCAAATTTTTCAATATCTGAATAAATTTGGTTAGCAACTTTAACATTAACCCCGTTATTTACGCATCCTTTTATAAATTCATGCTTTAATTTTTCAATTTCAGATATTTTCTTTTTAGAGATTGCTTTTCTAAAAGTATCAGCATCAGCAAAAGAGAACGATGCTAAATTTCTAGCTATTTGCATAATTTGTTCTTGATAAACGATAATGCCATAAGTCTCTTTTAATATCGGTTCAAGTCTACTATCTAAATATGTTACTTTTTGTTTACCTTCTTTTCTTAAAGCGTATACTGGCATCTGTTCCATAGGACCAGGTCTATCTAAAGAAATGGTGGCGACTACATCATTGAAGTTGGATGGTTTAATGATTTTTATAGCATTCATTGCTGCGCTAGTATCAAGTTGAAAGATTCCCATCGTTCTATATTGTTTGATACATTCGTATATTTTAGGATCGTCGAAATTAATCTTTAATAAATCTACATCTATATTTTTATTTTTCTTAATTAAATTTAAGCAATTATATATTGTAGAAAGGTTTGAAAGACCTAAAATATCCATCTTTAAAAAACCTTGTTCTTCTAAGTAATCTTTTTCATATTGCGTAACAAAAGTAGTTTCATTTTCAAAAACAAGTGGGATTTCGTAGTCTAATTCGTTTTGGTCAATGATAATACCCGCAGCATGAAGCCCTTTTTGTCTAGGTAGTCCTTCAATTTTTGTAACGTATCTAGCGATGATTTTATGGTCTTCGTTATTATCTATGGCTTCTTTAAAAGCAGGGATTTCATTATATGCATCTAATAATTTATATTGTCCTTTTTTAAAATTATTAGGAATAATTTTACATAATTCATTAGCAATATTAGGAGGATAACCTAATACTTTTGTTATATCTCTTATCGATTGTTTAGTTCCAAATGTTTGAAAGGCTATGACTCTAGCAGTACGATTTTTGCCATATTTATTAGAAATATAATTAAATATTAAATCACGGTGGATATCAGAAAAATCAACATCGATATCAGGCATAGTCTTTCTATTAGGATTCAAAAATCTTTCAAATAGCAAATTATATTTTAAAGGATCAACTTCAGTAATTTCTAATAAGTATGAAATTAAGCTTCCTGCAGCAGAACCTCTTCCTGGACCTACAGGAATATTGTTTTCTTTAGCGTATTTAACGTAATCTTGAACAATTAAAAAGTAGTCTTGATAACCCATATTTTTAATTGTTAAAAATTCGTAATTTAATCTATCTTTATATTTTTTATTTTTTTCTAAATTAATATCGATATTTCTTATTTTTAACCCTTCTAAAATTTTATTTTTCAATAGTAGTGAAGAATCTTCTAAGTTTGATGAAAAAGATAGCAAATGTCCTCTCTTTTTTAAAAATTCAAAGTTTAAATTAGAGAAGAATGCATTTGTATTTTCTATTTCTAACTCTGTATAAAATTTAGTGATTTCTTGATTGGTTTTAAAGAAATAATCTCCTAAATATGCGATTGGAGAATTCTTTTCATCAAGTAATTCTACATCAATTAACGTTTGTTCTTGTATATTTTTTAAAATATCTAAAACAACTGCGTCTTTTTGTTTTAAATATTTAATTTTAGGAAAAGCAACGATATCGTAACAATAATTTTGGGCAAAATTTCTAATTTTATTGGCCAATTCTAATTCTTCTTTATGATATATTTCCATCCCTATATAAAACTTATTAAATAAATTAGAAATTTTAGAAAAAGTAGATGAAAAATCTTTCTCATCTACTTTTAAAAAAAGTTCATTTTTAGATGTGAAAACACATATTAATCCTTCGGTTAAATCCTTTAAAGTAGTTAAATTAATTCCTTCTTTAAAATTTAAAAGAGTGGATATTTTACATAGATTTTTATACCCAACTTCATTTTCTATATACAATGTGAATTCATTATTTTCACATTTTAAATCCATACCAAAAATAGGAATAATATCGTTTTTTAAACAGATATTATTAAATTCAGCGAATCCATACATCACGTTAAAATCGCTTATACCTAAATATTTAAAATTATTCTTTTTTGCAAAATTAACAATCTGTTCAACTTGCAAACATGAATTTAAAAATGTGTAACCTGTATAAATATGAAGTGGAATATAACTCATTTTATTTTGAATTTTCAATAACTACTTGATCTAATGCTTCAATAAATTTAGGAAGTTCACTTAAATCTTTAATTTGAGCTCCAGCAGCTTGAGCGTGTCCTCCTCCTTTAAATTGGTTAGCTACTCCATTAATAACGTAATTTCTAGATCTAATAGAAATTCTAAAGCAAGGTTCAGTGATATCTTCAGTAATTGAACACCAAATATTAATACCTTTATAAGATGAGAAGAAATTTACGTTTTCTTTACCTTGTTCACAAGCTAATCCAAGTCTAGTTAAGTCTTCTTGAGTTAATACGTAGTAACATACTCCGTGTTCACTTACTTTATAGTTATTTAAAATAAATTTAATGACTTCTAAATCTTCAATCTTCTTTTGATACATTAATTCATATATTTTAGTGATGTTGATACCAGTCTCTAACAATTCTTTAGCAACTTCAAAAGATAGAGGGGTAGTAGAAGAATATTGAAATCTTCCTGAATCTCCAACTAAACCGATATAGAAGTAATTTGCCATCAATTGATCAAATGTATATTTATTTTTAAAAGATAATAACATGCTAACGACAAGTTCAGCCGCAGCAGCTTTATCGATATCTGTGATTTCATCATCAAATAGATTATCTGTAGCTGGATGATGGTCTAATTTAAATTTGTAACTAGCTTTCATAAATCTAGGATCAGCGATACGTTTTTTATCACCAACATCGACTATGATCGCCAAAAAATCGTTGTTGAACCAACTATCGTCAACCTTATCTGTAGCAGGAAATAATCCTCTAGGAGTAAAAGTGATATGGTTATCACCTAAAACTTTAATATCTTTATTAGGAAAATTAACTTTAAGCCATGTAGCTAAACCGAATTGAGTACCTAAAGCATCAAAATCTGGCATAATATGTCTAAAAATAGCTATCTTATCGTATTTTTCAATTTGTTTTAATAAATTTTTATATTGTTTTGAATATTTTTTTGCTTCTAAATTAATATAGGATACTTCTTTCATATTATTCACCCTTGTATCCTATTTTATATGCATCACGAGCGATCATAACTTCTTCATCAGTTGGAATTACTGCAACTTTAATCTTAGAATCTTCTTTTGAGATTAAAGCAGTAGTACCATGAACTGTAGCATTTAATTTATAATCGATATCTAAAGATAAAGCTTCTTCAACTCTTCTTAAAACTATTTCTCTATATTCATCAGCATTTTCTCCGATACCTGCACTAAATATAATTAAATCACATCCACCTAATCTAACGTAATATTGACCAATAAAATCAGCGACTCTTCTAGCCCATAACTTCATTGAAAGGATTGAATCTTTATCACCTTCTTTAGCTTTTGTTGCGATATCTCTAGAATCGTTACTAACTCCGCTAACTCCGTATAAACCGCTAGCTTTATTAAATTCTTGGAATATAGTTTCATTATCTTTTCCACTCATCTTTAAAACTTGGTAATAAACTGAAGGATCCATATCTCCAGTTCTTGAATTCATCATGATTCCTCCTAGTGGAGTTAATCCCATACTAGTAGCGACACATTTTCCGTCTCTAACAGCAGTGATAGAAGCTCCGCTTCCTAAATGACATACAATGATTCTAGAATCTTTTTTGTTGTTTAAGAAATCTCTTAAACCAACTTCACTTAAATATTTATGTGAAGTACCGTGAGCTCCATATCTTCTAATCATATATTTTTCTGTATATTCTTTTGGAATTGGATATGTATAATCTTCTTCTTCCATTGTTTGATGGAATGCTGTATCAAATACTGCAACAGCAGGTGTAGAAGGTAAAATTTGTTTAAATGCTCTATAGCCAGTTAAATGTGCAGCGTTATGAAGTGGAGCAAGTGGTATTAATGATTCGATCTTTGAATATGAATCATCATCAAATAATACTGAGTGAGAGAAGTAAGGTCCACCTTGAACAACTCTATGTCCAGTAGCTTTGATTTCATCGTAACTTTTGATGATGTTTTCTTTTAAAAGTGCATCTAAAACGATTTTAACAGCGACACCGTGATCTGCTACAGGCACGATTTCTTTTTCTTTTTTATCTTTATATTTTAATTGGAATATTCCGTCTTCATGCCCAATTCTTTCTACGATACCAGAACATATAACTATCTCTTCAGGCATTTCGTATAATTTGAATTTTAAACTTGAAGAACCGCAATTAACTGCCATAATTTTTGTCATAATAAAAACTCCTTAAATAAATCAATATTATTATAGTTAAAAAAAATATTTTCTTAAAGTGATTAAAAATACAAAAACGTTAAAAATAATGATTGAATAATTTTTGAATTTTAAGAAAATAAAAAAAATCTCGATGTAGTCGATATAATTTGATTTTTTTGTAAAAATTAAGAAAAAATATAATCAAAATTTACAAAAAAATTAAAAAATAATGAATACATCGTTGTTTTAAAATAATCAAAAAATAAAAGAAAGCGCTTTCAATATTAATTTTTTTTGTGCTATTATATATATGCAATTAAAAAAGTTAGTCTTTTTTATTTGATGAAGTAAATTAAATTCTTTTGAATTAACTTACTTATGGTAATCTAATTTTCATTTATAATCATTATTAAGGAGGAAAGAAAATGAAAAAAAGTTTTATTGCTACTTTAGCTTTATTAGCTATAGCAGGAACAGTCGTAAGCTGTGGAGGTGAAACTAATTCAGATGATAAAATTCTTGAGGATTCTGAATATAGCTGGGTTTCACATGGACAATTTTTATTAGGCGATGGAGAAACAGTTAATGGTTGGAACGGAAAGAGTGCTGAATTATACGAAAAAAGTAAAATGGAAGCAACCTCTCTTACAGCAGTTAAAGGAATTAGTGAAGATGTCTATACAGCATTAAAAGGAAAGAACTTAAAAGCTTTATATAAGAGTGAAGTCGTATTAGGTGTTAATGATGCTGGTTGGTTATCAAATTGTATTAAAGATAATAAAGTTTATAAAGCTAACGGATCATATTGCTTCAAAGTTGCTCAATGTTCAGTAAATTATGAACCAAGTGAAACAGATCCAGATACACAAGAAGCAGTATATGCTGAACAACAATGGATACCAGATCCAAAAACAGCACATTGTGAAAGTTTAACACCTTCAACATTATTTATGCCAGTTTGGCAAGAAGCAGCAGATGATCATGGATTTAGCTGGGCAAGCAATCCAGTTTGTATTGGTGGAGCTGGGAAATATGCATTAATCGCAGCTCAATATACAACTATTTCAAGTGCTACAGATGCAGGATTTGGAATTGGTTTAGTTAAACTTGAAGAAAAAACTTCAACTGTTGGCGAATATGTAGAAGTTAAAGAATATATTTATACAGATCATACATATGGTGTAATTGGTAGTTTCGCAGCTAGTGATTGGGGAAATGCTGGTAGTGATATTGCTATGACTGCTTCAGCTGATGGAAAATCTTATAGTGCAACAGTTACATTGAAAGCAAATGATCAACTAAAAGTTAGAGCTGATGGCAGTTGGGATTACTCATGGGGTGATGGTGGTCTTAACGGAGGTAACATTAAAGTAACTGAAGATGGTGATTATTTAGTTACAATTAAAGATTTCGGAATCGATGCTTCTGCTGCAGTTACAGTAGTAAAAGGCGAATAATTTAAAATTAAAATAATAAATGAGGATCTTTTTTTAGATCCTCATTTGAACGTTTATAAAGTATGATAAAATTTAAAAAAATTATAAGATCACTTGTATTTTCTTTAATTGTTGTTCCTTCTCTTTTTAGTTGCAATAATAGTGAACCAACATATGAAGATTTTGAAGATTCTTATGTCGATAAATTACCTTCAAATACTGAAGATGGGCTAACATTTCACGCATTTAATTGGACTTTTAAACAAATTAAAGAAAATTTAAGTGGCATTGCCAATTCTGGATTTAAAAGTGTTTTAACTATGCCAGTGCAAGAACCTAAAAATGGAGGTTCTTCTTGGTGGAGTTTTTATCAACCATTAAGTTTTTCTATAGCTAAAAATTCTTCTTTAGGCTCTAAAGAAGAGCTTAAGGATTTATGCAATGAAGCTGAAAAATATAATATATCAATATTAGTTGATATAGTAGCTAATCATATGGCTAATATTACAGATGATGATTTAGAAAGTGATGGTACTCCAAAAGTTTCAACAAGTGTTGAAGAATATGAACCTATTATCTATCAAAATAGAAATAGTGATGTTGATGGAATTCACGGTGTTACTTTCCATCATAATAAAAATGCTACAGGTAGCGGACAAGAAACGCAATATTATCAATATGGACAATTACCAGATTTAAATACAGCTAATCCTTATGTTCAAGAAAGAGTATTATCTTTATTAAAAGAATGCATAGATGTTGGAGTCGATGGATTTAGATTTGATACGGCAAAACATATAGAAACTGAAGATGATCCTCAATATCCTAGTGATTTTTGGGTTAACACATTAGATGTTGCAAAAACTTATTACATAGAAAAAACTGGTAAAAATTTATATGTATATGGGGAAGTATTAAATTCTCCTTTAGGTAGATCTATTGATGTATATACAAAAAGAATGCTTATTACCGATGATGGCTATGTCGACCAATTTATTGCGTCAACATTGAGTGGAAAAACAGATAAAATTATAAGTGCTACATACAAGACTGACGATCCTAAAAAAGAGATTGCTTGGGTTGAATCTCACGATGAATACACATCTAATTCAAGTCATTTAAGTGAGGCGAGAATTATAAAAGCATGGAGTGTATTATCATCTAGAAAAGATTTAGGTGGATTATATTTAGGTAGACCTAATAGCGATTTAACTGTTGGAGTTATCGGATCTTATACTTTCGAAAGTGAAAATATCGCTTGTGCGAATAGATTTCACAATAGATTTGTTGGTGCTGAAGAAAATTTAAGCGCAAAAGATGCGATATTTGTAAACGAAAGAACTTCCTCAACTGATCAAGGTGCATTTGTATTAAATGTTGGAAAAATCGATACAAATAGCGAAGTTGAAGTTGAATTTCAAAAATTAGAAAATGGCAATTATTATGACACTTTAACAGGAAATAAAGTAGTAGTAACTAGCGGAAAAGGAAAAGTTAAATTTTCTTCAACTGGTGTAGCATTTTTAGTAAGAAGCAATAAAAAAGCCCATCCTAGACTTACAATTTCCGAAAGAAGCGGGTCATTTGCTGATGATAAAAAAATAAAGGTCACTATTTCTAATTATGAAGAAGCTTATTATTCTTATAATAACGAAGAAACAAAATATAATTTAGATGCAATTACTTATATTTCATTAAAAGATCATGTTTTAGAAGATAATAGTGTTAAAATTAATATTTTTGTGAAAAATGGTGAGTTTACAATACAAAAATCCTTTAATTACAATAAAGTTACTTTAATTGATGGGTATTTTAATGTCGTTAATTTAAATAAGAATTATTTAACTGATTATGAACTTTATATGTGGAGTTGGTCTCCAAGTTTATGGAGTAAAAATTACAAAATTCAAGATGATAGATTGTTGATAGATGTTACTGGTATGACTGGTTTCTTATTAGGATTATTTGTTAAAGGATATACAATTGCAGAAACTGGTAAATGGGACAGTAATGTAATTAAACAAACTGTAGATATTAAAGGAGAAACTTTAATACAAGGTTTCTTTGATGCAGCTGATTTTTAAAAGGAGATTAAAAAATGAAAAAAAGAAAAGTTTTAGCGTTGATTTTACCATTATTATGCTTAACAGCTTGTGGTGGAAATTCAAATGATGATTATGGTCCTGATGATGAAGGAATCGTATTAGTAGAACCAGGTGATGTTGTTTCTAAATATTCTAAAGGTGATAAAGAACACGAAACAAAAGATAATGAAGCTACTAAATATGTTAGATTACATTATCGTAGAAATGACGATACATTAAATAATAGACAAGTTTATGAACCTTGGAATATTTGGGCTTGGGATTTAACAAATGGCGGTAATGGTGCTGCTTACGATTTTACAAAATATGATGCTTATGGAGTTTATGTAGATTTAGATTTAAGTGTCATTGGGAGTGGCCAAGCTGTTGATAAAATCGGTTTTATCGTAAGAACTGATGAATGGAGCAAAGATCCTGATGGAGATAGATCAATAGAAATCAATGAAGTATCTCCTGGAGGAATTCAAGATGTATATGTTAAAAGCGTAGATTCAACTATTTTTAGTAAAGAATCTGACGCTTTAAAATCAACTATATCATATGCTTTAATGACTAACTTCAAAAAAGTTAATGTTTACTTTAAACCTGTAAAGGGTACATTTGTAGCTTATCCAAAGCGTTTTGGTATCAAAATTAATGGTGAAGACTATACAAACTTCACTATGAGTGAATACAATTCAAAAGCAAAATCTGTATCTTTATTATTAAATGATGATTTAGATATTTCAGATACTATTGTCGTTTCATATAAATTTGATTCTACTTGGGTTAATGAAGTCCCTTTAATGATCACATCATATTTTGATACTGATGAATTTAAAAAGAATTATAACTATAATGGAGATGATTTAGGTGTAACTTTCGATTCTTTAGATAATCCAACAAAAACTACATTTAAAGTTTGGGCTCCAACTAGTAAAAAGGTCAGTTTAAAAGTTTATAATTCTGGTGATTATGTTAATGATAAAACCACATTTACAACTGTCGATATGGTTAAAGGTGAAAAAGGTGTATTCTCCTATACTTATAATGGTGATTTAGATGGAAAATATTATACATATGAAGTCACTAATTCAAAGGGAACAAATGAAGTAGTTGATCCTTATGCAAAATCTGCTGGTCTCAACGGAAAAAGAGGAATGGTTGTTAATTTCTCGAAACTTAATAAAGAGATCGGATGGAGTAGCGATACTAGACCAACATACGGAAATAATAATGCAGTTGATAGTTCAATTTATGAAATGCATATTAGAGATATGACGATAAATCCTAACAGCGGAGTAACTAAAGAAAATAGAGGAAAATATTTAGGTTTAACCGAAACTGGAACTACTTATACAAGTGGAGAAACTACAGTTTCAACAGGTTTAGATCACATTAAAGAATTAGGTGTAACTCACGTTCAAGTTCAACCAACATACGATTTCTCTTCAGTTGATGAATCTACTTCTAATAACGATATGTCAACCAACAATTATAACTGGGGATACGACCCTCAAAACTACAATGTTTTAGAAGGATCTTATTCAAGTGATCCAACAAACGGATATACCAGAATTAAAGAATTTAAAAAGATGGTAAATAGTTTCCATAATGCAGGAATTAACGTAAATATGGACGTTGTTTATAACCATACTGCTAGTACAGAAAATTCTAATTTTAATTTATTAGTACCATATTACTACTATAGAACATACGCTTCAGGAAGTTTTTATAACGGTTCCGGATGTGGAAACGAAATGGCTAGCGATAGATATATGGTCAATAAATTTGTTAGAGAATCTTGTAAATTCTATGTTGATGAATACCATATTTCTGGTTTTAGATTTGATTTGATGGGTTTACTCGACAATCAAACAATGATCGATGTTTATAATGATTGTAAGCAATTATATTCTAGCATCATGGTCTATGGCGAACCTTGGACTGGTGGGACAACAAAATTAAAAGAAGGTATCGATTCTACTAAATTATCTTCTCAAAAAACTATTCAATCTAGCTTAGCTCAATCTTATTTCTCAGGAAATAATGTTTTAGTCGGTGCTTTCAACGATATTATTAGAAACGCTGTTAGAGGTGATAATAATCCTGGTAGAGGTTATGTTCAAGGATTATACGCTAATGGTAGCGATATATTAAAAGGAATTAAAGGTACATTTAATAACTCTACAACAGCAGAAGCTAGTATCAATCCAAATCAAGTATTAAATTATGTTAGCTGTCACGATAATTACACATTATACGATCAATTAGCACAAACGATGAGTGAAGATAAATTAAATAATGCATATACTCAAGCTGAATCAATCATATTCTTATCTCAAGGTGTTCCTTTCCTTCAAGAAGGCGAAGAATTTATGAGAAGTAAAAGATATGAAGAAGGAAAATATGAGGGAAATTCATATAATGTTGGTGATTATATCAACAATATGGATTACAGCTTAAAGATTAAAAATAGTACTATCTATTCTACATTTAAGGAATTGATTAAATTTAGAAAAGATAATGCAGATTCTTTCTGTTTATCATCAAGAAATGAAATTGAATCAAAAGTTAATAACTTAAAATATTCAGCAGGATTAATTTCATATACTATTAATGATCTTATCATCCTTCATGCTGCTAAAGCTCAAAGTTATTCATTGAATGGAAATTATAAAATTGCTTATTCTAATGTAAACAATTCTGAATCCACATTTAGTGGTTCATATGCTTGTGAAACAAATGAGACAGTAGTTTTAAAAAAGGCTAATTAAAAAAATGAAACAAAATAAATACGATATTAAAACAAAAATTACTAAAGGACCATTAATCTTTACGCTTGTTGGATTATCTTTAAGTATAATTGCTATTGTTTTATTAGCAGTATTTGCTAATCAAGAAGTGCTAGGTATTGCTGCTATCGTATTTATGAGTGTCATCGCTATGGCTGCTGTTGGAGTTCTTTTTGGAATATTATTAGATTACGCTTATGTGATTGATGATGAACTTACGATGGTCTATATTTT
>CAVKZO010000028.1:0-18674 GCA_963661135.1 Lachnospiraceae bacterium
AGTATGAAAAAATCAGTATATTTTAAAATACTGATTTTACTTTAAGAATTTACAATTGAATTTCGATGAACTATAATAATCTGTTATAGTATTCAACAATTAATGATTCGTTAATGTCTTTTGATAATTCGCTTCTTTCAGGAAGTCTAGTAAATGTTCCTTTAAAGTTAGCTTTATCAAGAGTGACATATGGAGCAGTAACTGTTGTAGCTTCTAAGCTAGCTTTGATGAATTTAATGTCTTTTGAATTTTCTTTGACTGAAATTTCATCGTTAACTGAGCAAAGGTAGCTAGGAATATCAATTTTTTTGCCGTTGACAAGAATGTGTCCGTGATTTACTAATTGTCTAGCTTGAGCACGAGTAGTAGCAAAACCAAGTCTATAAACAAGGTTATCAAGTCTTGATTCAAGAATTCTCATGAATGCTGTACCAGTGACTTCTTTTGAATTAGATGCAATTAAGAATAATCTACGGAATTGTCTTTCGTTTACGCCATACATATCTCTTAATTTTTGTTTTTCAAGTAATTGTTTGCCGTATTCTGAGATTTTCTTCTTATCTTGTCCGTGTTGTCCAGGAGCATAAGCTCTCTTCTTTAATTCTTTTCCGTTCTCAAGAACTGAAAAGCCTAATCTTCTGGAACGTTTCCAAGTTGATCCTAATTTTCTCATATTTCTCTCCTTTTTTAAATTTGCTTTAAACAAAGGTTTAAATTCCATTCTTCGGATGAAGTCTATTCATCTTTGTAGCTAAGATTACTATTTTTAAGACATCATCAGGCAAGATGTATTTAAATGCTGCGTTTAAGCCTTAATAATATATAACAAAAAAAATAATAAATCAATGAAAAATTATGGAAACTAAATAATATTTAGTTTAAAATAAATTTGTATGAATTTAAGCGTAATTTTTAACTCAGATCAAACAAATTTAACCGCGCTTTGGTGGATGCTTGGCGCTGGTCTTGCAGCTATTATTATAATCGTTATAGCTATACTTTTAAACAAGTTTGTTTTTTCTAAAGCTAGAGCTAAAAAGATTCTTAAAGAATTAGAAAGAAAATATGAATATTTGCATGCTTTATTGACGGGTCAAGATTCTCAGTATATCCAAAGATTAGAAATTATTAGTAGAACTAATCTTTTATATATGGATATCCATACAAACTATTTTAGAAAATTTAAAGAAGTTAGAGATTGTGCTGATTATCCTTATCAAGAAGTGGTAAAACAATTAGGTTATTTATTTGATGATAATAAAATTAAAGAATTTTTAAATTTATATAAAGAAAAAAGTAATATTTTAAAAGGATACGAAAATACAATTAATAAATTTAATTCAGATTTAGTAGAAATTATTAAACCAGAAGAAGATGCTAGACAAGCCAGTTTGTCTTTAAAAGAAAAATTTAGAGAAGTTAAATCCATGTATAATGGAAAAGAAAATGAATTATATTTTGTTAGTGGATCATTTCAAAGTGTCTTTAATGAAATTGAATCTAGATTTAAAAAATTTGAAGATTTGGTTGAAACAGCTGAATATGATGAAGCTAATGCTATACTTCCTGATATTGAAAATGTTTTAAAATATTTAGAAAAAATAATGGGTATATTACCTCAAATAATTAAAAAAGCAACACAAGAGATACCTAGTAAAATTAATGATATTAAAGATAAAGATAAAGAATTATTGATGAATGGATATCCTCTTCAAAATATTGAATTTGATAAGAATGTTAACTCTATTGAAAGTAGTTTAAATTCTTGTTTAGAAGATATTAAGAAACTTAACGTTAATCAAGTTAATACAAAAATCTATGAGATCGAAGAAGCGATAGCTAATATTGATGAACAATTTGAAAATGAAATATCATCAAAAGAAGAATTTGATAATAAAATTGATGTGGTTTCTAATAGTTTTTCAACTTTAGAAAGAACTTTTATTAAAACTACAAATCAATTAACAAAGATTCGTCAAATTTATAAGATTGATGAAGAACATGAAGAATCTTATAAAGAATTAAAGAAGACTATGGATGCAGTCAGTAAAGATAAAAGAAGACTTGAAATGTATGTTCATAGTAAAGAAAGAACCCCTTATTCAACATTAAAAACTAGAGTAAATGATTTAGAAAATGGTACCTTAGAATTAAAAGAAAAATATGATGAATTCATTCATTATATTGAATCATTAAAGAATGATTCTGAATTTTTATATACTGAAATTAAAAAGATGTTTTTAGCATTGAAAGATTATGAAAGTAAAAGATATAGAAATTTATCAAAACTAAATATTAAGGAATTAGATATATATTTTGATGAATGTTACGATGGAATTGATGATATATTTGATACTATTAAAAAAGTGCCAATTGATGTTAAAACAATTAATGAAATATATAAGAATATACAAATTAAATACAATTTTATTATTAATACAATTGATGAAAATATTAATTATAAAAATAAAACTATAGATAATGTAATGTTAATGAATAGAGATAGATGCAAATTTTCTGATATCAACACATTATTAGATCAAGTCGAAAGCTTATATTATAAAGGTAAATATAAAGACGCTTATTTAATGAGTGAAAGTGTTTTAACCAAGTTAAAAGAAAAAGCAGGAAGCGCTGAATAATTATGATTTATTTTGATAATGCAAGTTCGACAAAACCATTTTTAAAAGTGCTTGAAACTTACTATAACGAAAATTTAAATTCATATGCAAATCCTAATTCAATTCATGGATTTGGTATGCATAATATGTCTAAAGTTAATAGAACTAGAACTAATATTTTAAAACAATTTAATCTAGATAATAGTTATGAAATTATCTTTACAAGCGGAGCTACTGAAAGTAATAATATTGCAATATTAGGTTATTGTAGAAAAAATAAAAACAAAGGAAAACACATAATAACTTCTAAGATTGAACATGAATCAGTTTTAAATGTTTTTAAAGAATTAGAAAAAGAAGGTTTTGTCGTAACTTATTTAAATGTTGATAACGAAGGAAATATCGATTTAAAAGAGTTAGAGGAAAAGATTGATACCGATACAATTTTAGTAGCATTAATGTCTTCAAATAACGAAGTTGGATCTGTCTTAGATATTAAAAAAACTAGTGAAATCACACATAAATTTCATAAATGTGTCTTTTATAGTGATATTGCTCAAGCTGTTGGTAAGATTAAAATTGATTATAAATATATAGATATGTTTGGTTTTAGTTTACATAAGATTCATGGGCTTAAAGGTAATGGAATATTAATAAAAAAGAAAAATATAAACTTAGAACCAATAATATATGGAGGAAATCAAGAGAACGGATTAAGAAGTGGAACTTTAGATTTTCCTGGAATCATGGCTTCTAATATTGCTATTGAAGAAACATTTAAAAATTTTGATAAGAATTTTAAAAAAGTATATGAAATATCGACTTATTTAAAAGAAAATTTATCAAATAATGAGGA
The DNA here is from genome assembly GCA_963661135.1 of Lachnospiraceae bacterium. Classification (GTDB taxonomy): domain Bacteria; phylum Bacillota_I; class Bacilli_A; order RFN20; family CAG-826; genus Onthovivens. The sequence continues at coordinate 3,478 of CAVKZO010000028.1, forward strand.
AATTTTAGTTAATAATATGAATGCTAAAAACCCTTATATTGTATCAATTTCTTTAAAAACTAAATTAGCGAGCGTCGTAGTTGAAGCTTTATCTAATAAAGAAATATATGTGAATTCTGTATCAGCTTGCAATTCTAAAGTTGACGCTCCATCTTACGTATTACTAAATATGGGAATGGATGAATTTAGAGCAAAAAATGTAATTAGAATTTCTTTAAGTGAAGAAAATACATTAGAAGAAGCGAAAGAGTTTATAACAACAATAAACGATATATTAAAAAATGTGAGAGGAATAAAACGATGGATTATAACGTAATTATTATTAGATACGGTGAGATGAATACTAAAGGTAAAAATAAAAAAGAATTTATTAATACTCTCGCTCAATCTATTAAAAAAGCTTTAAAAGAATATGATGATTTAATTGAATATAGTGTAAGACATGATCATATTTATTTATATTTAAAAGAAGATAACTTAGATGTCATTAAAGAATTAAAAGAAGTTAGCGGATTATATAGTTTTTCTTTAGCTAAAAAAATAGATAGTGATTATGATTTATTAATTGAGGAATCACTTAAATGCATCAATCAAGAAGAAGGAAAAACATTTAAAATCTACACTAGAAGAATTGATAAATCATATCCTTATATTAGCGATGAAATAAATAGAGAAATAGCCTCTAAAGTATTAAAAAATACTAATTTAAAAGTAGATGTTCATCATCCAGATATCCTTTTATCAATTGAAATTAGAAGTGATGGAGCATATTTATTCACTCAAACTATTAAAGGATTAGGTGGATACCCTAAAGGAAGTTTAGGGAAAGGATTGATGATGTTAAGTGGAGGAATCGATTCTCCTGTAGCAAGTTACATGCTCATTAAAAGAGGTTTAAATCTTTCGTTTATTCACTATGCATCTCCTCCATATACAAATAGCGGAGTTATCGATAAACTTGAAGATATTTTAAAAGAATTAACAAAATATCAAAATAAGATGGTTTTATATATAATTCCTTTTACAAAGATTCAAGAAAAGATATATGAGATTTCTCCAGAAGGTTATCCAATAACAATAATGAGAAGAATGATGTATCGTTTAGCGACTAAATTGGCTAGAATTCATAATATTCCAGTCATATGTAATGGAGAATCATTAGGACAAGTTGCTAGTCAAACAGTCGAATCACTAAATGTAATAAATGATGTTACTAATATGCCTGTAATTAGACCGTTAGCAGCCTTAGATAAAGAAGAAATAATCAAGATATCTAAAGATATAAATACTTATGATATTTCGATTAGACCTTACGAAGATTGTTGCACGATATTCGCTCCTAAAAAGCCTAAAACAGCTCCTCATCTTGATATATGTTACGAAATCGAAAAGAAATTTGATTTTGAATCATTGATTGATGAAGCTATTAAAAATGTTGAAGTTAGAATAATTAAGTAAAGAAAAAGTCTTACCAAATCGGTAAGACTTTTATTTTTCTTTTTTTAAAGACTATTGAGCTTTCTTAGCAATTTTAACTAATTCAGCAAAGCCTTTTTCATCATGGATTGCAATTTCACTAAGCATCTTTCTATTTAAATCGATCTTAGCAACTTTTAATCCGTGCATGAATTTTGAATAGGAGATATCGTTTAATCTGCAAGCAGCGTTGATTCTCTTAATCCATAATTTTCTATAATCTCTTTTTATTGTTCTACGATGGATATAAGCATATTTATATGAATGTAAAACTTGTTCTTTAGCAGTTTTGAATAAAAGATGTTTACTACCAAAGTAACCTTTAGCAGCTTTTAAAACTTTCTTTCTTCTTGCTCTTGTAACTGTTCCGCCTTTAACTCTCATTCTCGTTACCTCCTATACTATTGTTGAATGAGATACTTAATTCTCTTTAAGTCGCTCTTTGATACGCTTGTAGACTTTCTTAAGTGTCTCTTTTGTTTGTGTGTTTTGTGTGGTGCTAAGTGGCTGACATATGCGTGATGTCTAACTACTTTTCCGCTACCAGTGACATGTACTCTTTTTGTTAAAGCTTTTTTGCTTTTCATTTTTGGCATAGTTTAGTTTCCTCTCTTTCTACTTTTTTGTTTTGCTAGCTAATGTTGCGGATAACCATTTTCCGTCGAGAACTGGTGCTTTCTCAACAACAGCTTCGTCTTTTACGCAGTCAATAAACTTGTTCATAACTTCTTCACCGACTTCAGGGTGAGCAAGTTGTCTTCCTTTAAAACGGACACCAACTTTTACTTTATTTCCATCTTTTAAGAATTTGATAGCAGCGCTGACCTTCGTTTGAATATCATGTTCTCCTATTTGTGGTGTAAGTTGAATTTCTTTGATTTCGATAATCTTTTGATTCTTCTTAGCCTCTTTAGCTTTTTTCTTAGCTTCGAAACGATATTTTCCATAGTTGATCAATTTACAAACTGGTGGATTAGCTTTAGGAGCTACACACAATAGGTCAAGTTCATATTCGTAAGCTTTTCTCATTGCTTCTTGTCTAGAAACTTTACCGAATTGTTCACCTGTTGGTCCAATTAATAATACTTCTGGGAAACGAATTTTTTCATTTACTAAATCGCCATTATCTTTATCACGACGATTATTCTTATCCATCTGATTTCCTGATGGATTGCTTTGATTTGGATAAATAAGTTGTTCCTCCTTAAATAAAAAATAGACGCACAAGTTTATGGCGCCTACAAAATACTAAATCACAATCTTTTAGTAGCTATTGACCAACTGAATATATTCAATCTGGTGAGAAGCAGGCGCTTTTCTTTCTACGTGCTTTATTAATATACCTTTTTAGGTAATGTTTGTCAATTAATATTTTATATTAATCATCGAGTTTTTCGTATTCATTAGCATTGAGTGTTACTAGCGCAAATGGAATATTTTTGCTTTCTATAGTTTCTATAAGAATTGTACCGTTTTCATATATTTCGCAAACTACCCCTTGAGATCCTTTTGTAAGAGTAAAATCAATATCACCCCAATAAGAATTTATGTCTACTAATGTTTTAATAATATCACCAATTTTAATTCCCATATTTAATTATATTATAATGTTTTTTTCTTTGTGATTTGCATGTGTTTTATATTAAAATAATAAAGAAATAGATGGAGAAGAAAATATATGGTAAAAGTAGTAGCATTCGATTTTGATGGAACATTAGCAAATAGTTTTGATCTAGTAAATAAATGTATAGTCGAAGTATTAAAAGAATATAATGTAAATATTTCTGAAGAAGAATTTTATAAAGTTTATGGACCTACAGAAAGAGGAATTTTTATCAATTTAACTGATGAAGATAAAGGTAAAATGATGTTTGAAAGATATATGGAACTTTATAAATTGTATAATGATAAATATTTAACTAAACTTCATGATGGTGTAGATAAAGTAATTGAATATTTAAAAGATAATGGTATTAAAGTTGTATTATTAACAGGAAGAAGTTATGAATCTACAATGGTATCATTAGAAAAATTTAATCTGTTAAATACCTTTGAAAAAATATATTCAGGAAGTGATAGTGGAGTAAATAAACCTGATAATTTTAAAAAAATATTCAAAGATTTTAATATAAATAATAATGAATGTATTTATATTGGAGATTCTTTAAAAGATATTAAATCTTGTAAAGAAGTCGGTGTTAAAATTCTTTCTATATCAATAAATGATGGCGAAAGTAGACTTGAACAACTTAAAGAAAATAATCCATTAACGTTTACTAATTATAACGATTTATTTATAGAACTTAAAAAATGTTTATAATAAAAGACTTGGATAATTCCAAGTCTTTAATTTTTAATAATTATTTAATTATTTGCTTTTCTTTTCAATTCCAGCTTTAGCCATAGCATCATCAATTAATTGTTTTGCTCTCTTAACTGATAATTTTGATTTAACTCTGATGTAACCTGGAACATCGCTATATTTTGATTTAGCGCTATCATCTTTAATTGTGATAGTGGAATCAACATATGCTTTAGGATCGACAGCGACGTGCATTTTGATAGCTTTTCCTCTAAGTGAGAAAACAACATATCTAACTCTATGAAGTCTATATGTATCATGGTTGACGCTTGTTCTTCCGTGAAGTCCATATTCATCAGCACAATATGCAGCTAATTCTTCATATTTTTGTTTAAGTTCAGGATCTGCTTCTTCTAATCTAGTTGCAAATGGAACTGTTTTCTTTCTTTCAGGTTTACCTTCTTCATCTTCATCTTCTTCAGCACCTTCTTCAGCTTCTTCAACTGGTTCTTCTTCAACAACTGTTTCTTCGACGACTTCTTCTTCGACAGGTTCTTCAACCTTTTCTTCTTCTTTAGCTGGTTCTTCAGCAGGTTTTTCGCTTACAGTATTGTAATAGTTATTGACATAATTATTGACTACTGGTTGTTGTTCTTGTTTGCAACATTCACATTCTTCTGGTTCTTTCTTCCAAATAAAGAAGATAAAGTACATGATAGCAGCGATAGCGCCACCAACTAATGGACAAACGATGAATAACCAAACTTGGTTAATTGGAGTCATATTTCCACTAATAATAGCAAATACTGCAGGTGCTAAACTTCTTGCAGGATTTACGCTAGTTCCAGTAAGAGGAATACCAGCGATGTGGACGATTGTTAATGCTAAGCCACAAATTAAACCACCGATTTTGCTAAATTTCTTGTTGCTTGTAACAGCTAAAACTACAAATACAAATAATGCAGTTAAGACGATTTCAGCAATAGCAGCTACTAAATAAGGATAACCTCTTTCAGCAACTAATGGTTGGATTGTGTTTGCGCCAAATCCACAATTCTTTCCTAAAAATGCCCATAAAACTAAGCAAGCGAGGAATGCTCCGATAATTTGAGAGCAAACGTAAACGATAAATTCTTTCCATCCAAATTCTCTTTTTTCTTTAGGGAGGAATAAATTTTTGAGTAAGACACCTAAAGAAACTGCAGGATTAATGTGGCATCCAGAAACTGAACCGATTGCATAACACATGATAGCAAGAGTTAAACCGAATGCTAATGCAGTAATTCCTAAATGACCAGTTCCGTCGATATAAGAACTTTTTGACCATGATGTTACGATTGCTGCACCACAACCAAAGAGTACAAGACAGAATGTTCCAAGAACTTCTGCTAATCCTTTTTTGAATAATTTCATATTCAAACCCTCCTTTAAAAATATTTTACTAAAAATATATGATATTTCAATATGTTATTTGAAAAAAAGTGCTCTTTTTATACAAAATTTAAATGTCAAATAAAAAAAAGCCACTATTTTATGATGATTTTAATTTTGTGATGTCAATATCTATATAAAATAGCGACTATTTTTATTTTTAGATTTATTATTTTTGTTATAAAAAAAGATGAGATATTTTTTCTCTCATCTTTTAATTAAATATGTTTTACTATTCAGCTTCAGTAGCTTTAGTCATTGTTATGGATTCATAATTCTTCCCATAACTTGTGTCATAAGTAAAGGTGTATTTTTTTGACCAACGTGCATATGCAAATGAACAAGCAACGCCGTTATATGTAAATGTAATCTTATCTGAATAGATTGAATATTTAGCATCTTTTACTTCAGTTCCATTAACAGTAACTCCATATGTTGAAGAAACTACAACTGTATATTCAGTGCCGGATGTACTTCCTGTACCAGTAAATGTACCTACATATTTTAAAGCAGGATCTTCAGCGACAAGTAATGTTGTCCAAGGAGCTTTAGCGCTATCTCCAAGAGCTTGAATTGTACATGTATATTGATAAAATTCATTATCAGTCATAAAGATTTCTTTAACTTCATTATCATCACCTAATGTGATTTTTAATTCTCTACACATAGATAAATATGGGTTGTTGATTAAATTAATATAGTAACAAGCATTCTTAATATAATCTCCACTATATGTAAATGTTTTACTGTCTACAACTGTATATAATTCTGGAGCAATATAAGTGATATCTCCTCTAGTATCTGAAATATCTGTCAATGGATCATCATTTTTATCAACTGAAGGATAGAAATCTCTAGTGTATGTTCCTTCTTCTGCATCGTAACTAACTTCATATGCTTTTCCATCAATCATCGCATATCCTGACCCATCTTCCCAGCTAACATCTTCAAGGAAAGCGTATTCGTTTGAATAGTAGAAGTTATAAACACTAGGTTCAGCTTCTTCCCATGTTTCACTCGTGTCTGATTTTTCGAGAACTGTACCTGTTCCAGAAACTGGTTTAGTGTTTAAATGTTCAAGAGCAGTTTTAAGTGCGTCATGTTCTGTTTTATGTTCATATAAACTTGGAATAGCTGCTGGAACTACATTATCTCCAGTAGCTTTAATAGAGAATTCAGCGATAAATTGAGTATCTCCAAACGCAGATTCTTGAACAGTAGAAGTGATCTTAATGTATTTAACATCATCTTTTTCAATTTGAATATCAAATGTCTCGAATGCATCTACTGTATATGCTGTCATTGATTTTGTGATGCTAGCAAGTAAACTGTTTTGAGAATCATTTTTATTAATATAGTGATATAAACCAACTTTCGAACTATCTGCTTCAAAATCATATAAAGATAATTGTTTAAATGGATTTGCGTATGTTGACCAACTAGCTACAGCACCAGTAGACTTATCTTTCATTGGATTATAGATATATTCGTTTTTATTGTTAACTGCTACGATAGTAGGGACACCACCCATTTTAAAGATTCTACCTGTGTTATAATCTTTATTAACTTCATCGTAACCATTGTAATAATAAGTATCTTCTGTGTAAATCAATTCAACATCAGTTAAGTTATCAGCACTTCCGTAAGTGATATCGACTAATCCACTAAATTCGATATCTCCACTTAATTTTGATAATAATGATTTAGTTAATTTATTAGTGTAGGTAGGTTCCACTGGTGTAATAGGTGTTTCACCTCCCTTATCTTGACAAGATGCTATTAAACCTGCACAAGATAATAAAACTAAACTTAATAATAATTGTTTTTTCATATTTCTCCTCTCGATTATTGCTTGACTTAGTAACTAATGTCAAAACATATGGAAAATATTAGTTTTATTTTAAAAAAAATAAAGAAATTTTATAAAGTCTTAATATTATTTTAATGTTTTAATAAATTAAAGGGTATGTTTATTCAATTTTATCAATATATTTTATAAATTAATCAATATTTGAGTAATAAAAAATCCCTTAATAAGTAAGGGAAGTTTCATAAGTTTGGTGACCCTGAGGCGACTCGAACGCCTGACCCACAGCTTAGAAGGCTGTTGCTCTATCCAACTGAGCTACAGGGCCATCGCTAAAATAATATACTAGAATTTAAGTGTATTTACAAGTAATAATTTTGAAATTTTATATTTTTGTAGTCGAATAATTGTGAATTATATATAATATATAAGATTATAAGGAGCTAATTATGGAAGGCATCAATAGTAAATTAATTAACAGTATCAAAAAAGCATTGAAAGTAGTCTTCAATTTTGAAGATAACTCTAACTTAGTAATGATTGAAATACCTAAAGCTAAAGGGCATGGTGATTATTCTACAAATATTGCGATGAGATTGACAAAAATATTAAAAGATAATCCTCAACATATCGCAACTTTATTAAAAGAAGAATTAGAAAAAGATGAAAATATTGAAAAGATTGAAATCGCAGGCCCAGGATTTATCAATATTTATGTAGATAATTCTTCATTATCAAAAGTAATTCACGATGTAATCAATGAAGATGAAAATTATGGTAAGAACAATTTTGGAAATAATGAAAAGATAATGGTTGAATACGTAAGCGCTAATCCTACAGGAGATTTACATTTAGGTCACGCAAGAGGTGCAGCTTATGGAGATTCTTTAACTAGAGTTTTAAACTTTTCTGGATATGATTGCTTAAGAGAATATTATGTTAATGATGCAGGTAATCAAATTGAAGTGTTAGGAGAATCTTTATATCAAAGATATCTAGAAGCTTTAAATTTACCTTTTGATATCAATGTTATCGGTTATCAAGGGAAAGATGTTAAAGAATTAGCTAAAAAAATCGCTAGTGAAATTAAAGATAAATATGTAAATAATAATAGTGATGAAAGAAAGCTATTCTTTAAAAAGATTGGAACTGAACTTGAATTAAATAAGATTAAAAAAGATTTAGATTTATATAGAGTTGGTTTTGATCACTATCAATCTGAATTAGATTTATATAGAAGTGGATTAGTTGAAAAAACTTTAGAAGCTTTAAAAAATAGTGGTTACACTTATGAATCTGAAGGTGCTTTATGGCTTAAAACTACAGAATTTAATGATGATAAAGATAGAGTTTTAATTAAAAGCGATGGAAGTTACACATATTTATTACCAGATATTGCATATCATAAAAATAAATTTGATAGAGGTTACACTCATTTAGTTAATCTTTTCGGTGCAGATCACCATGGTTATATCGCTAGACTTAAAGCTGGTTTAAAAATATTAGGATACGATGATACTAAACTTGATATTCAAATTATTCAAATCGTTAGACTAATGGAAAATGGAACTGAAGTTAAGATGAGTAAAAGAACTGGTAACGCTATCACTATAAGAGAATTGTGTCAAGATGTAGGAGTGGATGTAGCTAGATACTTCTTTATCTCTAAACCTATCGTATCCCACTTAGATTTCGATTTAAATTTAGCGAGAAAACACAGCAGTGAAAATCCTGTATATTACATTCAATACGCTTACGCTAGAACTTGTTCAGTATTAAAAAGAGTAGATTATAAAGTTAATAACAAAGAAGAATATACTTTATTAAATAATGAAAAAGAAATCGAATTATTGAAAGAATTATCATCATTTAAAGATTGCTTAATCGATGTATGTAAAAATAAAGAAGTTAATATACTTTCTAATTATTGCTATCACTTAGCTGGATTATTTCATAGTTACTATAATGATTCTAAATTTATCGATGATAATAATAAAGAGTTGACTGAAGAAAGAATCGCATTAGTGAAAGCTATCAGCATCGTACTTAAAAATGGTATGAAACTACTAGGTGTTGAAGCTAAAGAAACAATGTAAAAATTAATCTTAAATTGACGAAGAAATTCGTCAATTTTTTTTTTAAAAATCACTTTAAAAATGATTCAGTAAATTTATCAAAAAATAGTAAAAAAACTTTAAAAAAATTTTAAAAGAAAGTTGAGAGATTTTTTTAAGTGATTTTTGTATTAATTTTTTATTAAGATATTTAAAAAAATAAAGTTGCTAGAATATCGATTAGGCCGATAAAAAGCCACTTTTTTATAATTTAGGAAAAATTAAGAAAAAAATCGATAAAATTTTTCTTTATTTTTTTAATTATTTACCTATATAATTTTATTGCTTTTTTTAATCAGTAAAAGAACTTTACTTTTACGTTTTGAGGGGAAGAAAAATGGGTGAAGAAAAAAACTACATTATTGACTTAAAAAATGTATCAAAAATCTACGATGATGATACTATCGCTGTAGACAATTTCAACTTCTACGTCCGTAAAGGAGAATTTGTCACGTTTCTCGGTCCTAGTGGATGCGGAAAATCTACTACATTAAGGATGATTGCTGGATTTGAATTTCCAACTAAAGGCGAGATCTTATTAAATGGAAAAGACATATCAAATGTTCCGCCAAATAAAAGACCTATCAACATGGTTTTTCAACGTTATGCATTATTTCCACATTTAGATGTTTTTGAAAATGTCGCATTTGGATTGAGACTTAAAAGAATTCCATATGAAAAGAAAGATAAAAATGGGATTCCTATATTAAAGATTAATAAACAAAAGATTAAAGAAATTAAAAGCGATATAAAGACTTGTAAGAAGAATAAGCATTTATCTAACGAAGAAAAAGAAGAGAAGTTAAAAGATTTAAATACAAAATTAGAATATGCTTTAACTCATAAAGAACCTACTTATAAATATAAAAAATTAACGAATGAAGAAATTTCAAAAAAAGTTGCTAAAGCATTAAAAATCGTCGATCTAGACTCATTAGAAGATAGAGACGTAACAACATTGAGCGGTGGTCAACAACAAAGAGTCGCTATCGCTAGAGCTATCGTTAACGAACCTAAAATTCTTTTACTTGATGAGCCTTTAGGTGCACTTGATTTAAAGATGAGAAAAGATATGCAAATCGAATTAAAAGAGATGCACCAAAAATTGGGAATCACTTTTATTTACGTAACTCATGATCAAGAAGAAGCTTTAACGATGAGCGATACAATCGTCGTTATGAAAGATGGAGTCATTCAACAAATCGGTAAACCTAAAGAGATTTATGATGAGCCTAAAAACGCTTTCGTAGCTGATTTTATCGGTGAATCTAATATCTATAACGCAACTATTATTAAAGATGGTTTAGTTAGATTTTTAGATCATAACTTCGGTTGTGTTGATAAATTTCCAATCAATGAAAAAGTTGATGTTGTCGTTAGACCTGAAGACGTCAATTTTGTAAGTGTCGATAAAGGAATGATCAAAGGAAAAATCGTTACTAAAATCTTTAAGGGAGTCAACTATCAATATACAGTTATGGTTGGTAAAAATGAAGTTTTAGTAAAAGATACACGCGATTTTGCAGTAGATCAAGAGATAGGAATTGAAATTGAAAAAGACTCAATTCACATTATGAATAAAGATTTTACTACAAATATTTATACGGATGCTTGGATCAATAAAGAAAATCAAGTAATGATTGATGATTTACCATTTGATTGCAATATCACTCAACTTGTACCAGGATCAACTTTAACAGAAGACGGTTACGTATTAAGCAAAGATAAAAAGCATAAATATGATTTTAATGACGCTGATGTTGTAGCTGAAGTTAACATTGAAAAAATCGATATTATTGATGATCTTGAAAGTAGTGATGCTCAAGCTATCGGAGAAATTGTCGATTCAGTTTATAAAGGAGATCACTATCAATTGATAGTTAGAACTCCTAATGAAGAAGATTTCGTTTTAATAACACCATATACATATAACTTAAATGATAAAGTCGGTGTTCATATTAAAAAAGAAGATATTAAACTTCGCCTTAAAAAAGAGGTAAGTTTATATGAAATTTAGGTTTCAAAGAAAATATCTTTGCATTCCATATTTTCTCTTTTTAATCCTTTTTGTAATATTACCTATTTTCTTTATTATCTACTATGCTTTTACAGATGGAAATGGTAATTTTACTTGGAATGCTCTAGTTGATTTTTTCACTAATACTAATAAATTAAATGTCTTATTGATGTCGCTTATGTTTTCGATGCTAAATACATTTATTTGTTTAGTATTAGGCTATCCTATCGCTTACATTTTATCTAATTCAAAATTAAATAAAAACGCAACGATAGTTATGTTGTTCGTTATGCCTATGTGGATCAATTTCGTTTTAAGAACATGGGCTACTAGAGACGTATTAAATTGGATCGGATTAGGTGGAGGAGATTATCCTTACTTAGCTACTATGATCGGTTTAGTTTATAACTATTTACCATTTGTTATTTTACCTTTATATAACGTCATGCTTAAATTAGATAAACAACAAATTGAAGCTAGTTTAGATTTAGGTTGTAATAAATTTCAAGTATTTACTAAATCTATCATTCCTCAATCTATCCCAGGAGTAATAAGCGCTGCGATGATGGTATTTATGCCTACTATGTCAAGTTATGTCATAAGTGATGTATTAAGCGAAGGGAAAGTGGTTTTATTCGGTAACTCAATCTATCTTTCATTTAGTAATAACCAATGGAATGTCGGCTCATTTATTAGTTTATTTATGCTTTTATTAGTTGGAATCTCAATGTTGATCACTCGTAATTTCACAGAGAAAGATTCTAAGAAGGAGGCATCAAAATGGTAAAGAAAGTTTTATCAAAAACATATGTTTATCTAATGCTTCTTTTAATGTATGTACCAATTTTAGTACTTATTATATTTAGTTTTACTAATAGTGACAATGTCGGTACATGGAACGGGTTCACATTAGAACTCTACCCTAGATTATTTAAAAATAAAGATATCATGATCGCAGTTGGTAATACGATTATAATCGCTATTATTAGCGCAGTATGCTCCACAGTTTTAGGAACTTTAGGAGCTATTGGAACATATTATTGCAAGAAAAAAAGTAGAGCAGTAATTGAAAATATCACACAGATCCCTGTCGTAAATAGTGAAATTGTTATCGCATTAAGCTTAACTTTCACATTCGTTTTCTTTGGAAGTTACGTATTCCATAAAGAATTATTTAGCTTTTGGACTCTTTTAATAGGCCATATCATCTTATCTTTACCATTTGTATATTTAAATGTTAAACCTAAATTAACACAAATGGATCCAAGTTTATATGAAGCAGCAATCAACCTAGGTTGCTCTCCTAGACAAGCTTTATCCAAAGTTATCGTACCTCAAATTAAACCTGGAATCATATCTGGATTTATGTTAGCAATAACTTTATCATTAGATGATTTTATCGTCACAGCATTTACTACCGGACCTGGTTTATTAAGCGGAGCAGGAAAGATTGAAACAATTTCTACATATATTCAATCAGTCATTAAAAAGAAGACTGTACCTAACGAATTAAGAGCGTTAGCAACACTTATATTCTTAGCAGTTGTGATCGCTACAATTTTAACTACAGTCTATCAAAAATATCAAAGACCTGAATATAAGATGAAATTTAAAAGTGCTGAAATGGTCACTAAAAAGAATGTTAGAATCACTTTATTAGTTACAGTTATCGCTATAGTCTTAATTGCTTTAGTAGCAGTTATAGTTAGCATGCTTTAAGGAGGAATAAACAATGAAAAAATATAAATTATTTTCTTTAATAGCTTTATCTTCAATGTTTTTAACTTCGTTGAGTGGATGTAATAATACTAGTGAATCTAGCGATACTTTATATTTAAAAGTTTTAAATGCTGGAGATTATATTTATTTAAATAGTCCAGATGATGGATACGACGCTCCTGATTTAACAGATCAATATGTTGAGTGGATCAACACTCCTAGCGTTAAAGAAAAGTATTTCGGTAAGGATTTCAATAAGAAAATCGATATAATTTATGATACATACGATACTAACGAAACAATGTTTAATGAACTTAAAACAGGTAAATCAACATACGATATCGTTTGTAGTAGCGATTATATGATTCAAAAATTAGCAAAAGCTAATATGGTTCAAAAAGTAGATAAAAGTAAAGTAGAAAACTACACCAATTATAGTAGTGACTTTTTAACTGGAGACAACGGAAAACTTTCTAAAGTTTATATCGATCCAAATAACCATGAATTAGGTACATTAAACGATTATGCAATCGGATATATGTGGGGTACATTAGGAATAATGTATAATCCTACTTATAGAAGAATTAAAGATAAGACAGTAGAAGAAGTAATTGAAGATTTTTCTCGTCCATCTGGATGGAATACTTTATGGGAATATCATGAAAATTATCAATCTTGTGCTTCTATAAAAGACTCGATGCGTGATAGTTACGCAATGGGATTAATTCATACATTCAGCGATGAATTTGAAGAATTATACAATAAATATGAAGGTAATTATAACGATGAATACAACGAATTACTTTCAGAAATATTTAATAGAAATGACGATGCTACAATCGAAAAAGTTCAACAATCATTGATTGAATTAAAAGACTATATCTATGGATTTGAAGTTGATACAGGTAAATCTGATATTGTAACTCAAAAGGTAGGAATAAACCTTTGTTGGAGTGGTGATGCAGTTTATTCAATGGATACAGCTGAAGAAAACGGTGTAGAATTATATTATTCAATCCCAAGTTATTGCGCCAATATTTGGTTTGATGCTTTCTCTATTTTAAGTAATGTTAATGGAGAAAAACTTAATGCATCATATTCTTTCTTAGATTTTATATCTACTCCTGAAAGCGCAAGTCAAAATATGGAATATGTTGGATATACTTCGTTTATTGCTGGAGATAGCGTCTTTGATACAGTTAGTGAATGGTATGAAGCTAGAGATACTGATGAAGATGGAGAATATGTCGATACTGAAGGCACTATTCCTTACGATTTAACTTACTTCTTTAAAAAAGATGAAAGTGATGATAACGATTATGTAATCTACGTCACTGAAGATCAAATAAATAGACAAATGAGAGCCCAATATCCTTTAGAAAGCGATTTACCTCATTTAGCTATTATGCAAGATTTTGGTGAAGCACAAAACGGAAAAATCGTTTCAATGTGGGAAAAAGTTAAAGTTAATCCTCTTCCTACATGGGTAGTTGTTATTGTTATTGCAGGATTTTTAGGATTATTATCTTTCTTAGGAAGCTATCAATTAATCAAGAAAGCTAAAGTTAAAAAGAGAAAGAAATTAAGAGAAAAATAAACTTAAAAAGGTGTTATAAAAAAACACCTTTTTTAGTGTTCATTTTAAAAACAATATGAAATAACTGTTGTTTTTGTATTTTTCTCCTTTTACAAAACTATAAAAAACAAAAAAACAAAATAAAAAGGTAAATTTAAAATTTGATTTTATAAAAAAAATAAATTAATAAATTTCCATTTCGTAAAAATTCGTTTTACGATAAAAATTCTAAATGAAGGTTACGAATCGCTTTAAAATATAAATTTAATGAAAAAATATAACGAAATAGTTATTAAATTTAGTTTTTAATTAAAAATTTATAGTGATAACTTGATTTGTTTTAATAAATATATTATAGTTATTTCGTAAAAATTCGTTTTACTATAAAAATTCTAAATGGAGTTAACGAATGATTGAAATTAAAAGAGATTTTTATTTAAAAAAATAATTGATAAACAAGGAAATGGAATGATAAAAATTATTACTGGTATTAGAAGGTGCGGTAAGAGCTATTTATTATTTCATTTATTTCGTAAATATTTATTAGAAAACGGAATTAAAGAAGAACAAATTATAGCAATCTCTTTAGAAGATGAAGAAAATAAAGATTATTTAGATCCTTCAAATTTATATAAATATATTAAATCTAAAATAAAAGATGATAAAAATAAATATTATGTTTTATTAGATGAAGCACAACTTGTTAGCTTTCAATTGATGTGAGACGTTTAGAACATCTTATCTCACCAGTAGTT
>CAVKZO010000029.1:0-18575 GCA_963661135.1 Lachnospiraceae bacterium
TCTATAACTAGTATCGTTCTTCCTTCAACTTTAACATATGTTGATAAGACATCATTTGATAGTTCTAGTAAGGTATATATTAAAAATGGAAGTTGTGAAACTAATGATTATGATGTTAATTACTATTTTTATAGCGAATCTGCTCCTAGCGATAAAACTAAAAAATATTGGCATTATGTCAATAATAATCCAGTTATTTGGAGTAAGATGAAAGCTTTATTTATCGGTAATTCATTTACTTTTTATAATAACATTCCTCAATTAACTGAAGAGATTATTAAATCTATGGGATATGATTTTAGTAGTGATTCAGTTACATGTGGATCTTATACTTTAACAAAATATGCTGATCAAAATGATGAATATGGTAAAGAGGTATATGCTAAATTAACTACAAATAGCGATTATGATTATGTTATTTTACAAGATCAATCTACTAGAAGCTATTCAAATTATTCAGGATTTTATTCAGCTGTAGAATCACTTTCTAATTTAGTTAAAAAGACACAAAAACATGCTGAAGTTAGATTGTATGCTACCTGGGGGTATCCTGAAGGAAGCAGTTCAACTAGCTCAACAGTTCTCCAAATGGAAGAAAAAATAAGGGAAAAATATATTGAATGTGCAACAAACTTATCTTTAAAAGTGCATCATGTAGGGAAAGCATTTAGTAAAGTTTATAGTGAAAATAGAGATAAAGTTAATATATATTTCACTGATAATAAACATCCTTCACATTACGGATCATTTTTATCAGCGCATGTTCATGCGATGAATATATTAGGAATCGATACTCGTTCATCTACTTTTAATAGCTATTATAGCAATGAAGAAAGTAGTACTTGGACGATTGATGATGATAATGCAAAAATTTTAAAAGATGCAGCATATACAGTATCTTTTTAAAGATATAGGAGAGGAAACATAATGAAAAAGAACCTAATTTTAATGTCAACGTTACTTCTTGGAAGTATAGCTTTAACAGGCTGTAATCAAGAGACTAAGAATGATGATGACATCGTTAATCCAATTAAACATTATTTAATAGGATTTTATGTCGATGATAATCTTTATAAAACTGTTCAAGCAGAAGAAAATAAGACTATCGAAGTTACCATCGAAGATCCAACAAAAGAAGGATACTCGTTTGACGGATGGAAATATGCTAATGGAGATGTTTTTGATATTGAAACTACAATAATTACAAGTAGCTTTAATGTTTACGCTTCATTTACTAAAAATTCTGAAACTGAAGATCCTCACGCTGGAGAAAGCGAACTCAATGTAACTGATACTAAAAACGATACAAAAACATATTCTTTAGTTATAGGATGGTATGGAAAATCTGCAACTAGCGGAGTCGATGTTACAATAATGCAACATATTTATAAAAATATAATTAATTATTTACTTTCTAACGAAGTAGAAGAAAGTGTAATAACTAATATTAGTGTTAGAAGATACGGCGATGCTGACACTAATGTCACTGGAATGGGTGAATTAGTTACAAAAGATGGTGATGTCGATATTTTAGTTGGTGTTGGTAAAAAGATGGGTGATTTAACTCCAATTGAAAGAGTTGATGGTATCACAATGGGAGAAACTGCTGGTAGAAGCATCGCAATTTTAAAAGAAACAACATTGGGAAGAGATTTATTTGACTTTATGAAATCTAAAGAAGGTCAAAAGATATTCACAATGGACTATCATTATAGTTATGAAGTTAAATCTTCGTTCGTAGTCAATTTCTACGTTGGAGAAAATTTATATACTTCTTTAAATGTAGCAAGAGGAGAAAAAATTAATGCAACTTCAATTAAAGATCCAACAGGTGATGATGAATTCTTATATTGGGTTGATAGCGAAGGAAATGAATTTGACTTTGATACATTAATTAAAAAAGACATTAATTTATATGCTAAATTCAAAGAAACTGTTGATCCTCATGCTGGAGAAAGTGAACTTAATGTTACTGATACTAAAGACTCAACAAAAACATATTCATTAGTTATCGGATGGTATGGAAAAATCGATACTAGTGGAATTGATGTAGCTTTAATGCAACATATTTATAAAAATATTCTTACTTATATTAGCGATGAAAGTAGTGAAACTTTAAGTCAAATTAGTGTAAGACAATATGGTGATTCATCTACAAAAGTTGCTGCTTTGGGTGAAAAAGTTAATGCTGATGCTGATGTTGATATACTTTTAGGTGCTGGTGGTAATATTACAACTACAGGTAAAATTGCAACAGTTGATAAAACTGAAAGTGTTACAATGGGAACAGTAACTGGTAGAGTTATCGGTTTATTAAAAGAAACTACTTTATCTAGAAAAGTCTTTGACTTTATGAGCAGTACTCAAGATATATTTACACTTGATTACCATTATTCAAAATAGAAGGGGTATACATATGAAATTTAAAAAAACGTTAATACTTCCTTTATTATCTATTGCATTATCAGGATGTGGATTAATTAAAGGAATGGAAAAAGAATTGACTGTCGTATTTGAATATAATGGAAATATATTATCTTCTACAACTGTCAATCAATTTAAAAATGGAGTAGTTCCTACATTAACTGACTCTATGATTCCTGTAAATCATAGATTTTATGGTTGGACACGGTTAGATCCAGATTCAATAAATATCACTGATTATACTGATAATAAAAATAAAGTTACTGAAGAATTCTATAAAAACTTTATCGAATACGATGATGTAGTTCATTATGATGAAGTTAAAAATTATGCATTCAATACTACAGTCGTTTTAAAACCTTTATTTATTGATAATAACGATATTCCTGTTCCAAACTATTATATTGCAATCGGATGGTATGCTAAATCTTCAACAAGCGGGTTAACAGCAGATAAAGTTGCTTCTTGGACAGAAGATTTAAAAGCTTATTTAGTCAGTCAAGGTGCAACAAGTGAAAATCTTGATGATGTAGTTATCACTCCATATGAAGGAGACGTCGCTACAGCTGGAAGTTTAGTAAATAAAGATAAATTCAACGATATTTTAATTGGATTTGGATCGAATATTGGTACGACTGGTGGAGTTGAATATATCGAAAATATTGGTGGTATCACTATGGGTGGAAAATCTAGATATATCACTAAATTAAATACTAAAGAATTAACCGAAAAAGTCTTCACTTGGTTACAAACTGAAGATGGAAATAAGTCATTAGCATAGGAGAACAATATGAAATATAGATATAAATTAGTAAAAGCTTCAACTGTTATTGGCTATGTAGTTGCATTCTTATATTTAGTCTTAACAGCATTATTATTTTCAGTTGGTAATTTATTTTATTGGTTAACATTAATTTTAGGTGGGATTTCATTATTTAATTCACTTTATTCATCTTATTTAAATCAATATATTAAAGAAGAAAAATTAGAAGGGAAATTAAAGATTAAATTTCTTGTTAATACAATTATCAGCATCGTATATTTACCATCATTCGTCTTAAATTTAATAGCTTATTTAAATAAAGATAGAGAAGATAAATATATCGAAGTTATCAATCCTGAATATAAAGAAGTTAAAAAAGAGAAAAAGATTAAAAAGTGGTATCAAAAATCTAACTTTATCGTCACTTGTGTTGGATTATGCTTAGTTTTATCAGGATCATTTGTCGCTCAAATTGGTGAAACTAGCGGATATAAAGTTGAAGTTAATGATTTTACTTTAACTAAAGCAATGACTGAAGAATTCAATGCCGGAGCAGAAAATGCATTAAATGGAGTTAATGCTGTCATTGAAAGCGATGCATTAAGTTATACGGTTACTGAATATAAACCTAAAAATGCAAGCATAGAAAATCCTTTACCAATGATTATTGTCATGCCAGGATTTACTAGAACTAAAGCTACGATGAGTCAATATGCAATCGAATTATCTAGAAGAAATGCAGTTGTATTTACAATAGATCCTGGACAACAAGGTGGAACTACATATAGTGGTTATACTGAAGAGGGAGAACAAATTGGATCAACCGTAGGGGATAACGGTTTAGATTATTTACTTCAATATGTTTATAATAACACTGAAAAATATTCTTATATTGATAGAGATAATATCGGTGCTGTTGGACATAGTGCAGGTGGCGGTAACGTTAATAGTTTAGCTGCTTTATTCGCTGGAAATTCATATAGCGAATCAATCGTTAAATCAGTTTATATTAGTGGTTATATTAAAGTAAGTGCTGCTAATAAATTTAAAAATTTAAGATGTAATGCTGCGATGAGTTACGCTTATTATGATGAAGGTGCATTTAGATATCAAGGTTCTACAAGTGCTTTTGAAGTAATTGCAAATAGATTTATCAATGAAGTTAATGGAACTAACTTAGGATATAGCGAAGCAATATTAGATTATGAATACGGTTCAATGGAAGAAGGAACTTATAGAGTTATCCACAAAGAAGATATTAACCATTGTTTTGAAATGTATGATCCTTTATCAATTAGCAATACAATAAACTTCTTTAGAAGAACATTAAATATGGATACTAATTTATCAGATTCAAGTCAAACTTGGATGGTTAAAGAATGTTCTAATGGCGTTGCTTTAGTCGGTGGATTCTTATTCATATTTGCTTTAGCAGGGTTCTTAATCGATATATTACCAATATTTAAAAGATTTAAAGAAGCTAGAGCTGTCAGTGAACAATATGAAAATCTTAAAAAAGTTCAATATAGCGGAAAAGATATCAGTTTAGTAACTAGAGAAGAATTTATCAAAGAAGCTAAACCTCGTAAAAAGAGAATGTTTGATAAAGCTATATTCTGGGCTACTGTCGTAATTACTGCAATCATTGCATGTTTAGACTACATTCCATTAGCTAGACTTACGATGGATTGGTTCCCAGATGCAGCTAACAATGTCTTTACATTCTACTTCCCTGCAAGAATGATGAATGCAGTCATGTTATGGGCATTGTTTAATGGTGCAATTGGATTAGTGTTGATATTTGCTGTAAAAGGTATTGAAAACTTATATTACAAATTATCTAAACAAGATGAATATATCTCTTGGTATAGATTCAAAATGTTAAAGATCAATTGGAAAGATTTATTATTATCAATTGGATTTGCAGTCATATTATTCTTCGTATTCTACGGAGTAATTGAAATTATGTATCTATCGTTCCATCAAGATTTAAGATTTATGCTTATCAGTGCAGCACCTTTAAATCCTAGAATGTTAGTTACTTGGTTAATCTACTTAGCACCATTCTTCGTATTCTATATTTCTAACTCAATAAGAGTTAACTTATCGATGGCTACCATTGTTTTGAAATGTATGATCCTTTATCAATTAGCAATACAATAAACTTCTTTAGAAGAACATTAAATATGGATACTAATTTATCAGATTCAAGTCAAACTTGGATGGTTAAAGAATGTTCTAATGGCGTTGCTTTAGTCGGTGGATTCTTATTCATATTTGCTTTAGCAGGGTTCTTAATCGATATATTACCAATATTTAAAAGATTTAAAGAAGCTAGAGCTGTCAGTGAACAATATGAAAATCTTAAAAAAGTTCAATATAGCGGAAAAGATATCAGTTTAGTAACTAGAGAAGAATTTATCAAAGAAGCTAAACCTCGTAAAAAGAGAATGTTTGATAAAGCTATATTCTGGGCTACTGTCGTAATTACTGCAATCATTGCATGTTTAGACTACATTCCATTAGCTAGACTTACGATGGATTGGTTCCCAGATGCAGCTAACAATGTCTTTACATTCTACTTCCCTGCAAGAATGATGAATGCAGTCATGTTATGGGCATTGTTTAATGGTGCAATTGGATTAGTGTTGATATTTGCTGTAAAAGGTATTGAAAACTTATATTACAAATTATCTAAACAAGATGAATATATCTCTTGGTATAGATTCAAAATGTTAAAGATCAATTGGAAAGATTTATTATTATCAATTGGATTTGCAGTCATATTATTCTTCGTATTCTACGGAGTAATTGAAATTATGTATCTATCGTTCCATCAAGATTTAAGATTTATGCTTATCAGTGCAGCACCTTTAAATCCTAGAATGTTAGTTACTTGGTTAATCTACTTAGCACCATTCTTCGTATTCTATATTTCTAACTCAATAAGAGTTAACTTATCGATGGCTACAGAAGGTTGGAGTGAATGGAAAGTTATGTTATTAGGAGCTATTTCTAATAGCATCGGATTAGTATTTATTCTTGTAGTTAATTACTTTGTATATTTTAAAACTGGAACAGTGTATTACGGATATTATTCTCCAACTGACACCAGTGAAATGTGGTTATTCGTCAATATGGTATTCGGACTTATCCCAATGATGTTTGTTTTACCAATTGTGAATAGATATTTATTTAAAAAGAGTGGAAATGTATACTTTGGAGCTATACTTACTTGCATGATATTCATCATGATGTCAATAAGCGCTTCTGTATCATATATTCCAATGTAAAGATTGTATTCAAGGAAGGAAATAAATTATGAACGTTAAAGAAGAATCTTTAAAAAAACATTACGAATGGAGAGGAAAAATCGAAACTAAAGCAAGAGTTGATGTTTCTAGCAACGAAGCATTAGCTTTAGCTTATACTCCAGGAGTTGCTGAAGCATGTTTAAAAATTCATGAAGATGTTAAAGAATCATTTAAATTGACAAGAAGATGGAACACAGTTCCAGTCATCACAGATGGCACAGCAGTTTTAGGTTTAGGAGATATAGGTCCTGAAGCTGGAATGCCTGTTATGGAAGGAAAATGTGCTTTATTTAAAGCATATGGTGATGTCGATGCTTTCCCAATTTGTATCAAAAGTAAAGATACTGAAGAAATCATTAAAACTATTAAATTGATTTCTGGAAGCTTCGGTGGAATTAACTTAGAAGATATTGCAGCGCCTAGATGCTTTGAAATTGAAAGAAGATTGAAAGAAGAATTAGATATTCCAGTATTTCATGATGATCAACACGGAACAGCAATTGTCACATTAGCTGCATTGACTAACGCTTTAAAATTAGTTGATAAAAAGATTGAAGATTTAAAAATTGTAATTAATGGTGCTGGAGCTGCAGGTATAGCAATTGCTAAATTATTACTTTTCTCAGGAGCAAAACACATTATTATTTGTGATTCAAAAGGAATAATTTGTGAAGGCGATCCTAGACTTAACGCTTCTAAAGTTGAAATCGCTAAATTGACAAATTTAGATCATATTAAAGGCGGTTTAGCTGACGCTATGAGAGGAAGCGATGTATTTATTGGAGTTAGTGTAGCAAACTGTGTAAGTAAAGAAATGGTTAAATCAATGAATGAAAAACCTATCTTATTTACATGTGCTAACCCAATTCCTGAAATCGATCCAAAAGATGCTAAAGAGGCTGGAGCTTATATTATTGGAACTGGATCTAGCCAATATCCTAATCAAATCAATAACGTATTAGTTTTCCCTGGCTTATTTAGAGGAGCAATCGATGCTAATGCTAATGACGTCAATTTAGATATGATGAAAGCAGCAAGTTTAGCTATCGCTCATACAATCGATGAAAAAGATTTAAATAGAGAACATATTCTTCCATTCGCTTTTGATAAAAAAGCTCATGAAAATGTTGCTAAAGCCGTTAAAGAAGCTGCAATTAAATCTGGTTGTATTAGATAATAAAATATCTAAAATTTATCATTAACGAGGTGAATTTTCACCTCGTTTTTATTTTTGTAATTAATAAGAAAAAATTTGCATTTTACTGAATCATTTATTTACATTTCGCTGAAAATGATAAAAATAAATGGGAAAACATATATTTTTTTCTTATGTATATTTTTAAAATTATTTATTTAAAGAATGTATAAAAAATCTATCAATCAACGAAATTAAATAAATGTAAAATAATATCAAATTGTATTTATTTTAGGTGATTTAAATTGTTATGGTGGGTGTTATAAAACTAAAGAAGGAATATATGTTGTTCCTATTACATTTTTAAAAGATTAATTATTGATATATTTTTTAATCCCACTTTCAATAGATTTATTTATGTTACAATTTGAAAATATATATTCGATATTGTTTTCTAAATCTATTTGCTTTTCTGATTTAAATAACTGCTTCTTAATTTTTTTGTCTACATCAAAATAATTAATAAGTAATACCCATATTTCTTTAGCGAAAAATTTTGTGTTGTTATAACCGAATTTAGCAAGGAATTCACTATATAATTCATTATAAAAACATTTAATTTTATCAATTCTTTCTTTATCGCTTAATAAAGAATTGTCTTCTAATAAATCAGGAATAGCTATCAATCCTCTTCCAATCATAATACCTTTAATATAAGGAAATCTAGATTCGATATATTTGATATCATCTAAATTTTTAATTTCACCATTATAAATGATAGGAATATTAGTCAATTTATCTAAATCATTAAATATTTCTAGATGTAATTTACCATTATATTTTTCTTTTACTGTTCGAGGATGAATTATTAGTTCTTTAATATTGTATTTATTTAATATACTCAATATATGTTTAAATTCAGATACATTTTCAATTCCCAATCTAATTTTTATTGAAATTGGTAAAGTAGTAGAAGAGAATACTTCTTTTAAATAGTTATCCATTAAAGATAGATTTTTTAAGATACCTCCTCCTCTATATTTAGATACTACTGTTCCACTAGGACAACCAAAATTTAAATTAACTTCTTTATATCCATCTCCCTTTAATTTATTGATTAACCATATTGTTTCTTTACTATTATTAGATATTATTTGAGGTACTATCTCTTTATCAATTCTATTATTATTTATATCTATTTCTCTTAAATCTCTATGGGAAAGATTATATTGAGCAGGATTAATAAAAGGGATAAAGTATTTATCTACATTATGAAAATATTTAGAAAACACTCTTCTATAATATGAATTAGTTATTCCTTCAAGTGGAGCAAGATAATATTTCATAACTAAAATAATATCATAAGAACTTGTATATTATTATTTAATATTTAGTTTCATTGAAATCAGGTCACTATTTCATTGAAGTTCCATTGAAGTAAAATATCCTAGGAGGATAAAAATATGTATTTGAATGATATTTTTCCAAATTATATAACTGAAGATACTCAATATGAATGTAAAACAAGACTTAATAGAAATGATGTTTTACGATGGATTATAACAATAGATGGATTTGCTAACACAAAAGGCGGAATCTTATTTATTGGAGTTGAAGACAAAACATATAAAGTAATCGGATTTTATGTTAATGAACTCGACAAAGAAAAACTATATTTTTATCATACATTAAAAGAGCATTTCGATATTTTACCACAAATTAATACTAGTGTTTTATCTTATGCAATTAACGAAAAAAACAAGATATATTTTAAAAATTGAAATATTTGAATCGGATGTAAAACCTATTATTTTTACTTATGATGGTATCCCATGTATTTTTAAAAGAAGAGATGGTTATACATCATATGCAACAACCGAAGAAATTATTTCGATGAGTATGAATAATGAGAAAGTGAAATATGATACTGCTATAGGTGATGTTAAATTTAATTTTGATGATTTTAAAATACTTAGAGAATTCTACGAAAAATATACTGAATCAAAATTAAATGAAAAAATATTAGCTTCAATAGGTTTTTTTAATGATAAAGGATATTTAACAAAAGGTGCTTTATTATTTAAAGATGATTGTGATGTATCTGAAACAAGTATTGTTTGTTCGATATATCAAGGGTTAACTAGAGGTGACGATAAGGTTTTAGCAAGTAACAAATTTAAAGGAAATCTAATAGATTCATTAAATTACATGTTAAATTTTATTAATTTGCATTCAAATCATGGTTTTATTAAAAAAGATACATATAGAATTGATATCGATTCATATCCTAAAAGAAGTGTTTTTGAAAGTTTAATTAATTCCATTGCTCATCGAGATTATTTTATTAAAGGATCTGATATATGTGTAGATATATTCAAAAATAGATTAGTTATCACTTCTCCTGGATCTATTTTTAAAAATGATGAATCTTTTATTTCATATAAATTAGATAAATTAATTTCTAATAGAAGAAATGAGTTAATATGCAATACATTTGTTTTATGTAAAGTTATGGAGGCAAAGGGTACTGGATTTGAAAAAATATTAGATGATTACAAAGATGCTGATGAGTCGCATAAACCTTTTATTAGAAGTAAATATAATCAATTCTCAATTACATTGCCGGATTTAACATTTGATGGTGGAGTTTCTATTGACGAAGAAGCGATAAAAGTTAATGGAACTATTTTAAATCCAAGTAAATACGACATTAAAATACTATCTTTTTGTTTTGATAGTTTTAAGAATGTAAAAGAAATAACAAATTATTTAAATATTTCAAATTCTAGTTTTATTAGAAAAAATGTGTTAGATAATTTAGTTGATCAAAAATATCTAATACTAAAAGAAACAAAAAAAGAAAAACAATATCAAACTAATTTTGAATTAGTAGAAAAAAATTAGATATAATTTTGTTAATATTTAATATTTTGTATTAAATTTTCTAAAAATTTCGAAAATATACATTATTTTGTGTTGAATATTAATTTTATATTAAGATTTTTAATATTATTTTTACTTTTTTAAATTTATAAACAATAATAAAAATACTAAATTAATGTTGAGGAGAAAATATGAAAGTAAGTGGTTTTTTACTATTATTTTTATTGTGTTTTAATAACAAAGGCACAATAAATCGATTGCAAGATGAACAAAACATACAAGATCAAAAGATTGTTTTGAATAAATCGAGTGGGACTAATTTAGAGGTTAATTACAATTGTTCGATAAATGATTCCTATTTTAAAATTTCGTATGATGATTCCTTTGTAACACATACAGAAGGTGTAAAAATTTTGGAATTTTGTGAAAATACAAGAGAAAAATGCATAAATCAAGGTTTTAGAGAAAATTATAATAATTCAAATAATCAATTATTAGAGATTAAAATAAATCCTAATCGAAGAAGTGATGGTGTAGTTGGTGTTACTAATATTTCTAGAAATTTATTTTCTAATAAAGCTAGTAACTCTATTGAAATCTTTGGTCAAACTAGATTAAATTATAGTATGAAAAGCACAATTGTGCATGAATATTTTCATACAATTCAATCGAATTATAATTGTGGAAGTAAAAATAGTTCTTGGTTTACTGAGGCTTGTGCTACATGGGCTGAATTTAAATTTTATGATGATGCATTGGACCCATATTCTTATATTAAATATGAATATTTAAATAAATATAAAGATGAAAGTATCTTTAATCAGGCAGGTTATGGTTGTTCAATTTTTCCTATAACTTTAACGATGTTATATGGAGATAATATTATTAAAGAAATTTATGAGAGTTTAAACGATTATATTTATACTTATAATTTTAATGATTTGAAAGATGTTATTAATTCTGCTGTTAAAAAATATGATGAAAATGCATCTTTTGATAGTGTGTATAATAAAATGGCAGCAATGCTTATATCTTATGGTAGTTGGGATAATTCTTTTTTAAACAACAATTTAGATAATAATGATTTTGAAAATTACTATTTACCTAGCATTGTAGAAGTTAATTCACCAATATCTAATAGCATAAAATCGTATGCGACTAATTATTATGAAATTGGATTGGATAGCGGTGTTTCTTCTCATGATATTAATGCATTAATTAATGTTGGAAGTTCGAATACAATAGCTCAATTATATACGATTGATAATTATGGGAAACATAATATAATTGGTTTAAATTTAGACGAATCGAATATATACCAATATACAATTAAAAATTTTGGTTCTTCAGTTACGAAAGCATACATCGTTTTAACATCTAACGATTCGTCTACATATGATTATAGTGTATCTTTAAGTTACTCTAATCATGATTTTATAGGACATAATTGCAAATATTGTAATACTTATAGTAGCAATCATAATTATAATTATTCTTATTCAGCAATTGATAAATTGTACCATTATTCTAACTGTAGTTGTGGAGAACAAAGTAAACAGCCGCATGTCGTGAGTTCCTCTTCAACAGGATTTATTAAATATTGTTTATTATGTGGAGGGCAAGCTAGTGTAGGAATTACTAAATTTGATACTATTTCTTTGGTTGATTGTAGTTATATCCTAGACAATGGCGTTATTGTTTTAACTGACCAAGATATAATAAAATTAAAATCATATAATTACGATATAAATCGTTTATTAAAGGAGATTATGTAATATGAATAAGAAAGTATTTTTATTATTATTTCTAAATTGTTTTATGTTTAGTTGTAATGAAACAAAAGGAACAAATTATTGTCAAGAATTTTGTGTTTATCCTGATCGTTATCATGCTTCTTATAAATATGTTTTAGGTGCATTAAAAAAGCAAGATGGATATACATTAAGTAGATTTAAAGTAGATAGTGTAGATAATAATATATATTTTAATGAAACTGATGGTAAAAATGGTGTTAAATTGTTTATTGTTAGATGCACATATTTAGAAGATTATTATGATAATGATACAAATATATTAAAAAATATTAATTTTGCATATTATTTAAATTCAGATTGTGAAGGAATATTTAATTTTAATGACGTTAAAAATTATTTTTCAAGTTTATCTTCTTTTGTAGCTTACTACGAATATTCTTCAATTGAAAATTGTACTTTATACAGTGGTAGTAAAGATATAAATATAGAAAATTGTTGTAATTATAATTTAATTGAATTTCCTACTTTTATTCCTATTATTAACGATAAGATAGACTATACTGGATTTGAAACGATATTTAATACTACTCCTAGTGAATCATATTTTAAAGGTTACATTAAATTTGATATGACAATGGATGAACTAAAAGAAGGATTTACTAAAATTAAAGAAGATTCTTTAACGTATGATGGAAAATACGATTTACCTATAAAATAATTAAATACAGTACTTATAATATTTAAAATAATCATATATAATTAAAAATATGAAAAAAGACAAAACCTCGCTATTTTACTATGTTATTGGATTTATCATATGTTTTTTAGGAATCTTAATGATCATCATATTTTTAACAGTACCTTTAGCTATTAAAGAGATGAGCGAAGGAATATGGGGTCGGTTATCTGTTTTATTTGTAGCTATAGGATTGATTATATTCTTCTTCGGTTTCTTTTATTTAAAGAAAGCTAACTATATAAAGTTAAAAGAGAAAAATAATAAGAGTAAAGAAGAATTTTTGAACAATAATAAAAATAAGCATTAATTTATATATGCGTATCTTATTTATAAGATGCATTAAAAAATGTATATAGATGGTTTTAATATGTTAAAAAGTTGTATTTATGGCAAATTTTGTATTGACAATATTCGTGGGGGGGGGGTATTATAAAATTGAAAAAAAACTAAAAAGTTTTAATTAACTATTTTTTGAAGAGAAAAAACATTATGTTCAAATTAAAATTAAGTTTTGGATTAGTGATGGCTTGTTTAATAATAACAATTATATTAGTTATTATTTATTTTATCCTTTTAACTCGTTCAAATAAAAAAGAAAAAAACTTAGAAGAATCTAAAAATAACAATAATAGTTCTATGAAAGGAGATAAAGATGAAAGTATTAACTAAAGTATTTCTTCCTATTATATCTCTTTTTTCATTAGCGACTATCGGCACTGGAATATTTTTTAGTGTTGAAGTAGCTAAAGTAAACAACAAAGATTTAATTCAATTAAAAAAAGAAAATATGACAGTTATGGATGATTGTGATTTAGGTATCATATCTCCAGGAGAAGTTAAAGAACAATCATATATGGTTGAATCTTTAATTAGTAAAGACGTATCTTTTTCGATCAGTTTTACAAGAGATATGTATAAATTAGGCTACGATTATGTTTCTATAGATGCATCGTTAGGTGACGAAAAACTTGATAAGGTTTCATTTTCTTCATGTTTTGAATCTTCTTTAACATTCAAAGAAAAATTAAAGAAGAATGAAACTAAAGAGTTGAATATCCATTACACATTAGCCCAAGATATTCCTCAAGAAATCATTGGTACTAATTTGGAATTTAAATTGATATTAGAAACAAAAGCGTTTTTATAAGGAAGGAGGGTTTTAAATGAAATTAGGAAAACCATCAACGTTTAAATTTGTCGTTTCAATGACTACATTAATGACTTGCGGAGTTTTAGCTATCGGAGCGACATATTCATTATTTACAAGTGAAAAAGATATCAATACTCACCTTGTAATATCAGGAAATCTTAAAGCTGAACTTTATTTAAAAGAATTAAAGCAAGATGTTCTTGATGAAAACGGCTTAATTAAAAGTCAAACTGTAGATTTATCTACTTTAAAAGATAAAGATGGAAATAATTTAGTGCCGGATGCAGAAAAAGGCGTTAGTTTAGTAAATTATGACGGAAAAATCTTTGACAATGTTAAATTAGTCCCAGATATGACAGGTCAAGCAACATTCCTATTAGCTAATGTCGGTGATGTTGCGTTTGATTACACAATCGAAACCAGTAAAATTGCTTATAAAGAAGACGGAACAGTCGATTCAACTGCAGCAATTATGTCACAAATCGAATGGAAAGTCGTTGAACCAGATAATAAGCAAGTTTATAAAGGAGCAACGAGTTTAATTACAGTATCTTACGAATTTAAAGATCTTGAAAATAATAACGATGCTCAAAAACAATCTATGGATTTAGATATTACATTTAAATTATCAAGTGTAAATAAATAACTTTTAAGGAGATATATATGAAAAACAATAAAAAAATAACAAAAACTTTATTACTTTCTAGTTTAGCAGTTCTCGCTTTTGGAAGTGTAGCAGCAGGAAGCACGTATGCTTTATTTACTAGTAAAGACGAAACGAACGTTACAATTTCTACTGGTAAAATAACTATTGAAAAAACAGTTAAAGATGTTGCGTTATATTCTTTAAGTGAAACAAGCGGGGATGTTGAAAAGCTTTCTAGTACAGAAAGTTTTATAAATGGTGGAACATTTGCTTACGATACAGATACTGGTGAAATTAAGTTAGATAGATTCACTCCAGGTGATAAAGTTGAATTTACTGTTAGTTTTGAAAATAAATCTGACATCAATATCAAATATCGTACAGTTTTAAAAACTTTAAAAGATACAGGGTTATTAGATGGATTAGAAATTAAAGTTGATGGTGTTTTATATAGTGGAGAAACTTCACATTCAAACTATGAATTTTTAGCTAAAAATACAGATTTTACTAAAAAAGATTATGTTGTTTCAATCTCTCTTCCTCAAGATAGAGGTGAAGAATATGCAGGTAAATCATATTCATTTATGTTTAATCTTGAAGCAGTTCAAGGAAATGCTAAAGTTGAAGATGCAGTTGATACTACATATTCAATCTATACTCCAACTGATTTAGCTATATTTGCTAAAAAAGTAAATAATGGTACTTTAACTGAAACTAAAGCAGTTTTAGAAAATACTATCGATATGAGCGGAGTTAACTATACATCTCCAATTTATGATACTAATACAGTTTATAAACATGATTTAGAGTTCGATGGACAAGGATATTCGATTGAAAACTTTGCACCTAAAGAAAATGGCGGTGTTACAGGATTGATTGGTGGAATTTTTGCTGGTGGAGGTAGTTTATATGTTCACAATATCACTTTTGTAGAACCAGTAGTTAAAGGAAGCGATAACACAAGTGATGGAAATAAAGCTAGTGCAGTTGTATTAGGATCTTCAGATTCTGCTAATGTTACAATTAGTGATATTACAATTTCTAATGCTAATGTATCTAATACTAAATGGGGTGGTATCGTAACTGGTTATACATCAGGTGATACAACAATTGAAAATATTAAAGTTAGTGATAGTACTGTTGAAAATACATATACTGCTGGATGTATCATCGGTCAAGTCGGTGGAAATACCACAAATATCAACAGTATTGAAGGTAGCAATAACAATGTTACTGGTATTAAAAGAGAAGGTGGAATTATCGGTGCAGTAAGCGGATCAACAGTTAACATCAATTATGATGGAACCAAGTTTACATCTACAATCAGCGATACTGCTACTAACGATAAAGGAAGTATCGCAGGATTATCAGGAAATAAGACATTTGTTAATGACTATCATTACTATTCAGTAAATAGTCAATCTGATTTAAACGGTATTTCTAATTTATCTTCAGATAAAACTAATGTTATCGAATTAGGTAAAGGAACATATGATGGTCATAATGCTCCATTAGCTAATTGTGAAGGTGGAGTTAAAGTTGTTGGTAGAGGTGATAAAGAAAATATTAAATGGATTCAAGCTACTGGTGATGGTCTCAGCGATGCTGCTAATTCTGGATATTCATTTAGCGGCACAGCTGTAGAAATGTATAGTCTTACTCTTACTCAAGCGACAAGCGGATACTTAAATGGATTCCCAGGAGCAAGTTCAACATATTTTGAAGATTGTTTAATCTTAGTTGATCATGAACATGGTTCAATGGGTTATTGGGGCGATTCAACTGCTACATTTAAAGATTGTAAATTTGATTCAACAGGAGCTACAGAATCTAACTTATTCTTATATGGTGGTAAAGTATTTACATTTGATAATTGTGAATTTATAAGCGATGAATCTGCACTTAAGATTTATAAAGCTCCACATAGTGCAAGTACTGAATATACAATTAATGTTAATAATTGTACATTTAAAAATAATCATGCAACATCATTAACAACTGATTCACCTCATAAATCAGCTATTCAAGTTGCTATTGATAACGCTGGTGATGGAGTTAAATATAATATTTCAGTTACTGGTTATACTGAATCAACAGTTTCCGGAAATTATGCTAAAGGTGTAGTTACAGGTTACGATGGATTATTAGGTGTTAAAAATAGCACTAGTGTAAGTAATGATAATGTTAATCTTACAGTTAATGGTGCAGCAGTTACATTAAATATCTAATTAGTTTTAATAAGAAAGGTTATATATATGAAAATAAATAAGAAATTAACAAAAACAATCTTACTTTCTAGTTTAGCAATCGCTGCATTTGGTAGTGTTGCAGCTGGAAGTACTTATGCTTTATTTACTAGTAAAGCAGAAGAAACAGTTACTGTTTCAACTGGTAAAGTTAGTGTAGAACAAGAAGTAGCAGTTAAAGAATGTTATAGACCAACTTTAATTGATACTGATGGATCAATTAAAGATGATAATAATAGCTATGATGAAGAAACAGGATTTATAGCTACAATTGATGGAGATGAAGTTATTGTAACTAACATGGTTCCAGGAGATAAAGTAACTTTAACAGTCACTCCAACAAATAATAGTAATGTTAAAATAAAATATCGTGAAACATATAAAATTGAAGGTGATAATGAAGGAATTTTAAATATTGTCGCTGAAGATAATATGGTTACTCATTGGACAGCTATAGAAGCTAATGGAGTAATTGAAGCTTATGAAGTTAGTATCGAAGTACCTTCAACTGTTACTAAAGGTGTTGAAAATGCTAAAATCACTTTAGGAGTAGAAGCTGTACAAGGTAATGCTAAAGTATATGATGTTGAAGTTTCTACTGCTGAAGAATTAAGAAATGTATTAGAAGCTACTGGGGAAGATATTAGCGTTATGCTTGATAATGACATTGCTCTTACTGAATCAATTGAAGTTATCAGCAATAATGTCACTATTATCGGTGATGGTACAACTACTATTTCAGTTCCTGAAGATTCTTATGAAGGTCGTGTTCTTAATATTGATGCAGATTCTTATGGAACATTAGGAATTGAGAAAAAAATTTCTTTAAATCTTGTAGGTGTTAATGTTGAAGGACCTACAGAAAATAATTATAATCGTGGTATATCAATTTGGGGCATGGATGAAGTTGATGTAATATTAGATAGCTGCACAGTTACAGCAAATCACTACCCTCTTAATATTGCTGCAAAGAATAAGAAGGTCGATCTTAAAGTTCGTAATTGTACACTTGCAGGTTATACAGCTTTCCAATCATGGTCAGATGTTAGTGCTACATTTGAAAATTGTACATTAGTTGGTGAAAATGTTTTTGGATATGATGCTGATCACTACAATGATTTTGCAATTATAAATCTTGTTGGTGGAGTAACAGAAAATGGTGTTGAAGTACAATATGCAGTTAACGCAGATCTTACTTTTAAAGGTTGTAAATTCTATTCTTACGCTAGGAAAGAAACCTCTGGCGATAATATCGGTAAATATAACGAAGAATCAATTTTAACTGTAGGTAGAGGAATGAAAGGAAACGTTTCTTTTGAAGGCTGTGAATTCTACGCAACAGTTGGGGAAAGTGACATAAACAAACCTATTGAAGCTAGTGAAGTTGTTGAAATGTGCGGTGTTACTCAAATTAGTGATGATGATTTAGATAATTATTTCACAGATACTGGAACACATAATGTCAAAATCACAATTAAATAATTAAAATATTTATATAAAATAAAATTATTTAGTATAAAA
>CAVKZO010000030.1:0-18018 GCA_963661135.1 Lachnospiraceae bacterium
CAACAGGTTACTTATATTATACTTTCTCAGACTAAAGTCATGTTTTTAATTAAAAACTGAATTAACTTTAAGAATTAACATTTTGTTGAAAACGCTTAAATATTTGTTGATATTAATTTGTAAATATTTTATTATTATTAGGCTATTTGGTCCGCTAGCTCAGTTGGTAGAGCAACTGACTCTTAATCAGTGGGTCCGGAGTTCGAGTCTCCGGCGGATCACCAATAAAAAAATAACTTCTCATTTAATTGAGAAGTTTTTTATTTTTAATTAAAATAATTAATGAGGTATTTAATATGGAATTAAAAGAAATTAAGGTAGATAGTAAAGAAGTTTTTAAAGGTAAAATATTAAATTTATATGTAGATCACGTAAAGTGTCCAAATGGAAATATAACAACAAGAGAAGTTATAAGGCATTGCAAAGCGAGTTGTGTTATAGCTCAGTTAGATAACGGGAATTTTTTAATTGAGAAACAATATAGATATCCTTATGATGATGTTATTATTGAGTTTCCTGCTGGAAAAGCTGATGGAGATGAAGATTGTAAAATCACAGCATTAAGAGAATTAGAAGAAGAGACAGGTTATAAGGCAAACCATATTGAATTACTTGGTGAATTCTATCCAAGTTGCGCTTATACAGATGAAAGAATTTATTTATATTACGCAAATAAATTAAAGAAAACCGAACAACATTTAGATGAAAATGAAGCATTAAATATAATTGAAGTAAGCTATGAAGAATTAAAGGAATTATTTATAGATGGAAAAATTAAAGATGGTAAAACTCAAGCTGCATTTTTATATTATGAATTAAAGGTGAAACATTAATGGGATTATTTTCTTTATTTAGAAGAAAAAATATTAAAGAGAAAACAGCTAACGAAATATATGATTATATATTTGTGAAAGAATATATGTTTTTTGAAATAGATATTAATAATAAACTTATTGATAGTTTATTAATATGTTCATATGGTATTTTTGTTTTTAAAATTATTGCATCTAAATCTTATATAAATATTAATGATAAAATTATTACTATAGAATCTAATAAAAATAGCTATAATATCGGTGATATAAATAGTGAATTAGATAATGATTTACATGAGATTTTTAATATAATCGGTACTAAATATAATGTTGAAAAAAGAATAATAATCAAGTCTAAAAATGATGAAGAATTAACCAATTACAACATTAATTCTTTTATCGAATTGATTGACAAAAGAAAGAAATCACTAACAAACGAAGAAATAGAAAATATTTATTCATTATTATTACCTTTTAAGAAGCATGATTTTTAAAAAGCATATATAATAGTCATATGGAAAATTTTGTTGAAGTTAAAGAAATTGTTAAAAAATATGCAGGATTTAAATTAGATAATGTTTCTTTTTCTATTCCATATAATTCTATTGTTGGTTTTATTGGAGGAAATGGTAGTGGAAAATCTACTACAATGAAAGCTATATTAAATTTAATTAATATTGATAGTGGTGAAATAGATGTATTCAATAAAAATTACAAATCTTTAACAAAAGAGGAAAGAGAAAAAATAGGTGTAGTTTTAGATGAAATTTGTCTTCCTGAAAAAATTAAAATAATTAATTTAGATAAAATATTTAAAGGAATATTTAAAAGATGGGATTCTGAATCTTTCTTTAAATATTTAAATAAATTTAACATCAATCCTAATTTAACTACGAAAGAATTATCGAAAGGAATGAAAGTTAAGCTTAATTTAGCGATAGCTTTTTCTAGAAATGCAGAATTATTAATATTAGATGAACCTGTAAATGGATTAGATCCGATGAGTAGAGACGAAATAGATGATATTTTAATAGATTTTGTTCATCACAATAAAAATAGTGTTTTTATATCTAGTCACATTGTTAGTGAATTAGAAAAAATATGTGATTATATAGTCTTTATAGATAACGGTAAAATATTGTTTAACGAAAAAAAGAGCGACCTTTTAAATATGTTTTTGCTTTTATCAATCAAAAAAGAAGATTTTAAAAATATAGATAAATCTAGTGTTATAAGATATAAAGAATTATATAGTAAATATTTATTACTAATTAAAAATGATGGTGAAAAACACGACAATATGGTCGACTTAACTTTAGAAGATATCATGGTTATGTTCACTAGAGGTAAAACGTTATGAAAGGCTTATTATTAAAAGAATTTTATAACTTAAAATATTATTGTTTAATCTATTATTTGATTGATATTTTTGTATTTTTTATATACTTGATTGCTACATTTTACGGATTAAATAATTTAAGTGTTAAAGGTGGGACAATGGGTTTAACTGAATCTATGGGTTTCTTATTTAATAACAGTGTAGCTAGTGTCACATATTTATTGTTCTTTAGTTCTTTTTTAATGAATGTAAGTTATGAGATAGATGAAAAGAACAATGTAACTAAATTTTTAATTGGTACAGGTGTATCAAAAAAAGATATCGTCACATCGAAACTTATTGTCGGATTTGCTGCTTATGCCCTTCCGTTTTTGCTTTTAATTGTCATAAGTTTTTCGCCATTATTTGTAAGTAATTTATCTTCTTACTATGGTGTAGAAAAAATTGTAAGTACATTTTTAATATTTTTAGGATCATGTTTATTGAATATTGGAGTATCTTTATCAATCAGTTCTTATTTAGATTTTGTTAAAGCTAGGTTTGTATCTACTTTTGTCACATTAATTATTATCGGTATAGAAGTTTTAATGTATGCTTTTGTTATATTTTACGATAGTCCAAGTTTAAATATGCCTAAGTACTCAGTGTATATTTTTAGTGGATTATATTTTGTTATTTTAACTATGATTTCAATTATTCTTTATTTATGCAGCATTAGGCAGTATGAAAAGAAAGAATTTTAGAGCCTAATCTCTTTAAATAGAGATATAAATTGTTTATAATTTATTATTATGAGACAAAGTGGGATATTATGTGCTTTATCAAGTTTACCAAGTGAGTATGGTATCGGATCATTTGGAAAAGAAGCATATGAATTTATTGATTATTTAAAACAATCCGGTATCAAAATTTGGCAATTATTGCCTTTAAATCCAACTGGTTTTGGTAATTCTCCTTATCAATCTTCTTCAGGAAAAGCGATTGATCCAATTTATATATCACTAGATGATTTATATGAAAAAGGATTGATTTCTAAACCTAAAAAGTTTGATAGAGATGTTACTTCAATCGACTATGATAAATGTAAAAAGATCAAAGAAAATTATTTAAAGAAAGCATTTAAAAAACAAAAAGATACTGATAGTGAAGAATTTAAAAAATTTATTAAAGATAACAGTTGGTGTGTTGCTTATGCTCAATTTAATGCTTTAACATCAAAAAATAAGGGAAAACCATGGTATGAATGGCCTAAAGAAGAAAAGTTAGCTTTTTATAATGGTTATAATTTTAAAAAATATGAAGATGTAATTTTATATTACGAATGGGTTCAATTTGTTTTATATAATGAATTTTTTGATTTAGTAAGATATGCTAATGAAAACGGAATTAGTTTTATGGGTGATATTCCTTTTTATGTTGGTGATAATAGTAGCGATGTTTGGGCTAGTCAAGATGATTTTTTACTAGAAGAGGATGGTAAACCTTCATTTATTGCTGGTTGTCCACCTGATTTTTTCTCGAAAACTGGTCAAAGATGGGGAAATCCTATTTATGATTGGGAATATATGAAGAATGATAATTTTAGTTTTTGGTTAAATAGAATTAAATTTGCTGCTAAATTATTTTCTTTTGTTAGAGTTGATCACTTTAGAGCGTTTGATACATATTATTCAATCCCTTCATATTGTCAAACTGCAGAGATTGGTGAATGGAAATACGCTTATGGTGATGAAATTTTTTCTAAACTTAAAGAGATGAACTTAAATTCAGAGATTGTCGCTGAAGATTTAGGAGATCTTTTCCCATCAGTATTGGAGTTAAGAGATAAATATAATCTTAAAGGAATGAATATTATTGAATTTAATATTTTAAATCCTCAATTTGTCGAAACTGAAAATCAAATTATTTATACCGGAACTCACGATAACGAAACTATTGTTGGTTGGTATAAAAATTTATCACCAGAACAAAAAGAACAAATTAAAATTGTTTTAAGAATGAAAGATATTAAATGCAAAAAGACTAATAAAAAGTTTATTGAATATGCATTTAAATCTAAGGCAGAATATGCAATTATTCCTATTCAAGATTTCTTAGGATTAGATAATAAAGCTAGAATGAACACTCCAGGAACTTTATCGAATAAAAACTGGACTTGGAAATTAAAAGATTATTCTAGTTTTAAAGAAGTTGTCCCATACATTAAATCAATCGTTAAAAAATATTGTAGATAATTATGATTAAAGTTTGTCTTGTCTCTTTAGGATGCGTTAAAAATTTAGTTGATAGCGAAGCGATATTAGCTCTTTTTAGAAATGGAGAATTTATAATTTGCAATAATCCCAAAGAAAGCGATGTTATTATTATTAACACTTGTGGATTTATTCTGGATGCTAAAATGGAAGGCATTAGAACCATTTTAGATATGCTTAAATATAATAAAAAAGTTGTAGTAATTGGTTGTTTAGTCGAAAGGTATTACGATGAATTAAAAGAAGAAATTCCTGAGGTTGATTTATGGGTAAAATTCTCTGATGAATATAAAAATCTCCCTGAAAAGATAGCTAAATTATTAAATTTAGATATCAAATTACCTGAGATTAATTTTTCAAATAGAGTCTTATCGACTAATTCATATACTGCTTATTTAAAGATAAGTGAAGGGTGTGATAATTTCTGTTCATTTTGTTCAATCCCTTATATTAGAGGTAGATTTATAAGCTATCCTTTAAAAGAATTAGTTGACTACACTAAAGAAATTGTTAAACAAGGTGTAAAAGAAATTGTCGTCATCGGTCAAGATCCTACAAGTTACGGAAAGGATTTAAATGATGGTACAAATCTTGTCACTCTTTTAAAGGAATTAGATAAGATTGATGGATTAGAATTCATTAGATGCTTATATCTTTATCCAGATGGAATTAGTGATGAACTTTTAGAATTATATAAAAATTCACCTAAATTCCCACATTATTTTGATATCCCTATTCAACATGTTTCAGATAAAGTTCTTAAAAAGATGAATAGAAAACACTCTAAACAAGATATTATTGATATATATAATAAAATTAAAACCACAATGCCAGATTCTATTTTAAGAACAACTTTAATTGTTGGTTTCCCTCAAGAAACTGAAGAAGACTTTAATGAATTAAAAGAATTTATTAGTGAATATCCATTTAATCATCTTGGTGTTTTTACTTACTCTAGAGAAGAAGGCACTGTCGCTTATAAAATGAGTGGGCAAATCGATGAAAAAATAAAAAATCAAAGAAAAGATGAAATAATGAAACTTCAAAGTGACATCTCTTATAAATTGAACAAAGAATTAGTTGGAAAAGTTTATAAAGGATTAATAGTAGGAAAAGATAAAGATGAATACCTTGTTAGAAGTGCATTCAATTCTCCTGACGATATAGATGGAAATATTTATTTAAAAACTACTAATGAACATATTTTAGGAGATACAGTTAATTTTAAAATTACACATGCATTTGTGTATGATTTATATGCCGAAGAAATTTAATAATTACTATGAAAAAAAGAGATAAGAATAATTTAGAAAAATTTTGGGATAAAATTAAACATCATTTAATAACAAAAATTATTTTATTTCTTTTAGGTGTAGGATTATTAATTTTAATTCAATATCTCCCTTCTCCTGAAGGCAATATTCCAGGAATGATATTAGATTTTGTTAAAGACAAATTAACGTTATCTGCTTTAATTGCATTTATTTATGCATTTATAAGAAGTGTAATTATCGATCATAAACAAAAAAGAGAAGAAGAAAAAAATAAAACTGAAGATGATCAAAAAAAGATTATAAGAAAATATAGTGGATATAAATATTTAGATATTGATAATTCTAAAAACTATTATTCAGATGTAGGAACCTATATGGGCTTACATCATCTTTTAGTTGAAGAAAAAAGACCTAAAATAAATGTTAAAGATAAATATTCAAAGAAATATAAAGAAATAGAAGAAGAATTAAATGCTTTTTATAATAAAGAAAAGCCATTACTATTGATACCTACTTTAAATATTTATACGAATTGCTCATTAAATACAACATTTAAAGTGGAAGATAATCAAGAATTATTTAAGTTAAATGACTTTTTAACATATCATAGTAAGGAGCTTTTAGTAGCTCATAAAAATTCTACAAAGAGTAATAATGCCACTATTAGATTAAATTATATTTCTCTGATTAATGAAAATGAAATTGGTTTGAATTTAATGAGATCTAACTATTTTCAAATGTTGATTACTAATCGTTGTATGGATTATAAATTAACAGAAGGAATGAGTTTAAGAGATTTGTATGAATATAATAATAGAGTTTCAGCATTAAAAGATTCTTTATTTGGAAATCAAATAGGAATCACGGGTTTAATAATCACCAAAGATGAATATTTATTAATTGAACACAGAACATTAAAGAAGAGTACTTGGAAAGATAAATTTGCTCAACCAATTTCTTTAGCATTCAAAGTATCTGATGTATTTAGTAAAGAAGAAATAAATGAAAATAAAGATTTATTAACTGACTCTAATATTGATTCAAAAATGATGGGAGTTATTAAAAAGACTTTAAAAAACAACTTTAATTTAGTAGAAAATGAGGATTATGATCAAATTAATTTAAGCTCTAATTTTTTAGGTATCGCTAGAGATTTACTGGAAGGTGGTAAACCCAACTTCTATTTTTATGTTAAAGTAAATTATAACGCTGAAGAATTTGTTAAAAAACTTCAAGAATATTCGAATTTAATTGTAGATAGTAATGATAAAAACAATAAAAGGATATCTATATCACAAGATAAATTGAAAAATAAATATTATTTAGTTAATTATAAAGATGTTAAATTGAGTTTTGAATATGAAATGATTATTAGGAAAAATGAAGCTTATAAAATCAATAGAATTTACTCGCCTCGTTTTAAACACGCTTTTCATAAAGATACTTCAAAAGTGAAAAAGATGAATAAAAATTTAAGAAAAGAATGTGGAGAAAGTTTGCTTGTTTGTTTCTCATATTTAGAAATTATGAAAGATAAAATTATAAATTAATATGGAGCTAAATATGGAAAAACAATATGGAAAACAAACTATTTTGTTAAGTGTTCAAACTGTAACTGATGCATTTAAGAATTTGATTGATGAATTATCTCCTTATTATGATATTAAAGTGGAAGGACTTAATGTCTCTTCTTTAGATAATGTTTCGATTTACATTGGAAAATCTTTAAATAAAGAATTATTAAAAACTGCAAATAAATTAAAATTAGTTTTTGCATATAAAACAGGTGTAGAGGATTTTCCATTAAAAGAATTAAAAAGCATGGGAGTTACATTATGTAATTCACACGCTGATTCTAAAATAATAGCTGAATATAGTATTGGATTAGCATTCAGTTTATTAAATAAAATCACTTTAAGTGATAGAAATTTAAGAAAGGGAATATGGATTGATAAAGATGAGCCTTATTGGGAAAGCTTTTTTGATAAAAAAGTAGGATTATTAGGATATGGTCATATCGGAAGAGAGATTTTTGAATTATTATATGAAAACAATATGCAAACATTTGTAATTGATAGGCATAAATTATATGAAATTGATACTATTTTAGTTAAAGATTTAAAAGAATTGGTTGAAAAAAGCGATATCATCATTTCTTCTCTTCCTTCTACTAAAGAGACAGATAAAATACTAAATAAAGATATATTTGAATTGATGGAGAATAAATATTTAATAAATGTTGGTAGAAGTAACTGTATCGATTATGAAGACTTATATAATGCATTAAAAAATAAAGAATTAAAAGGTTGTGCAATCGATGTTTGGGAAGAAGAACCTAAAGATAAAAATATGAATAAATTACCTTCTAAATATCATTTTGAAGAGTTAGATAATATTATTCTATCTCCTCATCAAGCCGTTAAAGTTAAAGATGGTATCGATAGATATGTAAACGATGTTAAAAACAACATTATTAACTACACAAAAGGTGGTAAACTAACTAATATTGTTGATTTAACAAAAGGTTATTAATTTTTATTGAGTATATTATTCATATAAGATAAAATAGATAATCGTTAGCCCCCTTAGTTAATCGGTATAACGGATCCATGGTAAGGATCTATGCGTAGTTCGACTCTGCGAGGGGGCACCAAAATAGTTGAAACTGTCCCTAAAAATTTGGTTTACATATCAAATTTATAGGGATTTTTTATTTAGTAATGATGATAAATGTACTAAATTATAAAACAAGATGAATCTAAATAGTTGCTATTTTTAATAATAAAGAAAGAGAGTTAATACATGAATAAAAATTTGAAACAAATCAAACCGAAGTTATGCCCAGTTTGTGTGAAATTTTATTTTACAGAATTATTAGATGTTGATATTGAGCAATTAGGGTTAACACCTAATACAACCCAATGTCGTAAATGTGGTTGATATTATGATTTAGAGCAAGTTGCTAATCCTGGTTTAGAACATGAATCAAATGAAATGTCCTTAAACGAATATAAAAAATGGTATAAAAATAAAATTAAACAAAATAAAAAATGGGAATACTATCTAGATTTTGTTGGGGAACCTGAACCACATAAGTGTCTGGTTTGTGGTTGGGAAGATACTGGTTTTGAGGATGTGCCAGATGTAAAACCAAGCCCATATATGATGTCTTTAAATGAATATAAAAAATGGTTTGCTGAACAAAGAAAAAAAGACCCTAAATTTAAAAAATATCCAGAAGAAGACGATAAATAAAAAACATTACGTATAATTATCAAAATAATCGTTTGAAAAAATATAATGATATTGTTTGTTAAAGTTATCTTAGTAATTGTCTTTATAACCTTAATTCAAACTAAAGAAGAATAAAAATAATTAATGAAGTTTATGGTTTATTTTAAAAATGGAGAAGACAGAATGATAAAAGAAGACTTTAATTTAGATTATAAAGATTTTAAAAAGGAATATGTAGTATCGCCAGTTTATGATTTTACTATTTCATTTTCGTTTAAAGGTAGATATTATCAATTTGATTTCGTTAATGTTCTTAAAAATAAAGATGGTTCAACAGCATATGATTTTATAGCATATGATAGCGATTGGAATTCGCCATTTGTTAGAAATAGATATAAGAATCTTAAAGACGCAATTGATAATGCTAAAATAGAAGGTTTATCGTTTGAAGAAGTATATAATTCGGTGGACTCGTATTTAATTGATATAAGCTAATATAGTGTTTTTTCTTTAAGAAAATCTAAAATTTAAAAAAAGAAACTAATCGAAAAACGTTGGTAAGCAATTAGATAAAAGCTTAGTTTATAAAATTTTTAATGATTTAATAAATGAAAGAGTTGTAATTAAATAAATTATTTAAAGTAAAGTGAAATTGATATTGATAAAACCGAATATAAAAAAATATGAAAATAGATTCTAAAAATATTAAATCGTTTAAATAAATATGAATATATGCTGAAAATTAAAAATATTAGTAAAAATTAATTTTATATTAAAATTTATTATCTATATTCAGTATTTATTCGTGATATAATATTTAATATGAATAAAAGTGAAGATAAAAAAAAGACTATATTAATTTGCCAAGATGATAAGATTAGATTAAATGAGATGAAAAACTCATTTAAAGGACTTAATTATAATGTTGTAACATGTACATACGCTCAAGAGGCTATAGATCAGTGTA
Source organism: Lachnospiraceae bacterium (assembly GCA_963661135.1). Taxonomy (GTDB): domain Bacteria; phylum Bacillota_I; class Bacilli_A; order RFN20; family CAG-826; genus Onthovivens. Next base: position 9,882 of record CAVKZO010000030.1, read on the forward strand.
TCAAATCTCTTATCGATCTTTTAATTATTGATTTACAATTACCTGACAAAGATGGAATGTACGCGATTGAATCTATTAGAAGTTTTAATAGTACGTTACCTATTATTGTTGTAACAGCAAGAAATAATATAGAATCTAAAGTCATGGCATTTGAAGCTGGTGCTAATGATTATTTAGTAAAGCCTTTTAATATGCTTGAATTAACTGCTAGAGTAAAAAATCAATTTAGATATTTCCAAGTTGAAGATAAACATACTTTAACTAATGGTCCATTACTTATTGATTTTGATGCAAAGAATGTATTTATAAATGGTGTAGAGATTCATTTTACTAATTTTGAATATAAGATTATTGTTTTATTAGCTCAAAATATTGATAAAACATTATCACATAACTATATTATTAGCCATGTATGGGGTGAAGGTGGACAAGATCCTAATGGCTTAAGAGTCTTTATGGCTGGTATTAGAAAGAAAATTAATAAAGATTCTAGAAGTTCAAATATCTTAAGAACAGATGTCGGTTTAGGCTACAGAATGAATACTGTAGATTAATATATGAAAAATTTTATTGGTAAAGTCGCTTCTTTAGTTGGCTTAATTGCAAATATTGTTTTGTTTATTGTGACTATTGTTTCAATAATTTTTACTGTTATTAATGATCAAATACTAAATTTAATATCAAATTATGTTGGTAGTCCTATTTTTTGGTTAGGTACTATTTTTAGTTGTATTGTAATTATTTATTCATTTGTATTAGCTATATTAACAATTGTTAGATTAGTTAAAGGGAGTTCTTTAAAAATTATTGGTTATAACCTAATTTCTGTATTTGTGTTTTTATTAGTTAGCGGAATTGTCGTCTTTGGTTTTGCTGGATTAAGTGAATTAACTTTTGATTTATATTTAGGTTTATATATATCTTACTGTGTCATAAATGCTTTCTTTTTAACTGGTATATTTTTAAATTATAAATAAAGTAAAAATATTTTATTTCCGGTATTTATAAATTTTCTAATTAATTTTAGAAAATTTTTTATTTTGTTATTGAAACAAATAAAGTAATGCTATATAATAAATTCGGTAAAAAAATACTGAATAGGAAGTTAAGCGTATGAAATTTATATTATCAAAAAACCAACTAAGACGTTTCCCAGTATATCTCACATTCTTTAAAAGATGTGAAGATATGGGTTTAAAGTATATCAACTCAAGCATGGTAGCTGAAGCGTTAAATTTAAATGAAGAGCAAGTAAGAAAAGATATTCAATTATTTTCAACAGTTAGCGGAGTTCCTAATAAAGGACGTGAAATTAAAAAATTAATAACTGATATTGAAAGAGTATTAGGTTGCGAATCAACAAATAACGCTGTAATAGTCGGTGTTGGTAGTTTAGGAAAAGCATTATTAAATTATCATGGATTCGATGAATATGGTTTAAAAATCGTAGCAGGATTTGATAAAGATGAAAAGATGATAGGCAAAAAGATAAATGATGTTTCCATATATGATATCCATAGAATGTATGGAACAATCAAAGATTTAAATGCTTATATTGGAATTATATGTGTACCACCAAGCGATGCCCAAGAAGTATGTAATATGCTTATAGAATCAGGGATAGAAGCTATTTGGAATTTCTCTCCAATTAGATTAAATGTCCCATCAAATATTATTATTTCAGATGTTAATATGGCAGTCTCACTAGCAGAATTAAGCCATAAATTATACATGCAAAAATTAAAGGAGAACAAAAATGGAAAATGAAATCTATCCAAAAGAAGTTGAACAAGAGATTAACGAACTTGTAAAGAAAGGTCAAGAATGTTTAGAAGAATTTAGACTTTTAGACCAAGAAAAAGTTGATTATATCGTCGCTAAAGTCAGCTGTGCTGTTTTAGATCATCACGAATATTTAGCTCGTATTGCATTACAAGAAACAGGTAGAGGTGTATTTGAAGATAAATGTACTAAAAACTTATTTGCTTGTGAATATGTTGTCAACAATATGAGACATTTAAAAACATGCGGAATTATTAAAGATGATCCAGTTACAGGAATTACTGAAATTGCTGATCCTTTAGGTGTTATTTGTGGTGTGACTCCTGTTACAAACCCAACATCTACAGTTATATTTAAATCATTAATTGCATTAAAAACAAGAAACCCAATTATTTTTGGTTTTCATCCAAACGCACAAAAATGTTGTGTAGAAACCGCAAAAATTATTGAAGATGCAGCTGTAAAAGCTGGAGCACCTAAAAATTGTATTCAATATATCATGCATCCTTCTCTTGATGCTACAAAATGCTTAATGCATCATAAAGATGTCGCTACTATTTTAGCAACTGGTGGAAACTCAATGGTTAAAGAAGCTTACAGCTGCGGGAAACCTGCTTTAGGTGTCGGTGCTGGTAATGTACCTGCATATGTTGAAAAGAGTGCAAATATCGCTCAAGTTGCTAATGATATTTTGATGAGTAAAGCATTCGATAATGGTATGGTTTGCGCTTCTGAACAAGCTGCTATTGTTGACAAAGATGTATATAAAGATTTTGTTGCTAATATTAAAAAATATGGCGCATATATGTGTTCTAAAGAAGAAAAAGCAATGTTAGAAAAATATATGTTTAGACCAACAAAAGATGGAAAAGGAACTGCTTTATTCTCAGGATTAGTTGGACATCCTGCAACTGAAATTGCTCATGAAGCTGGATTTGAAGTTCCTGAAAATACCCCAATTTTAATGGCAGAATGTGACCATGTTGGAATGGATGAACCTTTGACAAGAGAAAAATTATCTCCAGTATTAGCTTTAGTTAAAGTAAGCGATTATAAAGAAGGTTTCGCTGAAGCTGAAAAGATGGTTGAAGAAGGTGGTTTAGGACATAGTGCATGTATTCATACACAAAATAAAGAACTTGCAGATGAGTTTGGTGTTAGATTAAAAGCATGTAGAATTATTTGGAACTCCCCAACATCTTTTGGTGGAATTGGTAATATTTATAACTCCTTTATCCCTAGTATGACATTAGGTTGTGGTTCTTATGGACATAATTCAGTAAGTGGTAACGTAGGAGCTGTTAATTTAATTAATATTAAAAGAATTGGTAAAAGGAGAAATAATATGCAATGGTTTAAATTACCAAGCAAAATCTATTTTGAAAGAAATAGTATTCAATACTTAGTTGATTGTAAAGATGTTAATAAAGTATTCATAGTAACAGATAAATCAATGGTTCAATTAGGCTTCATGAACAAAATCGTTGATGAATTAAAATTAAGAAGAAATGAAGTTACTATTCAATTATTTACAGATGTTGAACCAGATCCAGATATCAAGACAGTTAGAAAAGGTGCTGACTTAATGGAAAGCTTCAAACCTGACACAATCATCGCTTTAGGTGGTGGAAGTGTTATGGATGCTGCTAAAGGTATGTGGTTATTCTATGAGAATCCAGAAGTTAATTTTGATGATTTAAAACAAAAATTTATGGATATTAGAAAGAGAGCATTTAAATTCCCTCAATTAGGCAAGAAAACGAAGTTAATTTGTATTCCTACAACTAGTGGAACAGGAAGTGAAGTTACTCCATTTGCAGTTATTTCTGATCATGAAAATCAAAAGAAATATCCTTTAACTGATTATTCTTTAACACCAACAATTGCAATTGTTGATCCTGAGTTTACAACTAATTTACCAGCTAGTGTCACCGCTGATACTGGACTTGACGTTTTATGTCACGCAGTTGAAGCTTATGTCAGTATGTTAGCAAGTGATTATACAGACGGCTTAGCAATTCACGCAGTTGAATTAGTCTTTGAAAATCTTGAAAGAACTGTTAAAGATGGTAAAAACGATTTAGAAGCAAGAGAAAAGATGCATAATGCTGCAACAATTGCAGGTATGGCTTTCGCTAATGCTTTCTTAGGTATGTGTCACGCTATGGCTCATAAAGTTGGTGGTTTCTTCCATTTACCTCACGGAAGAATTATCGGTATCTTATTACCATATGTAATTAGATATAATGGTCAAGTTCCTCAAAAATTAGCTACATGGCCAAAATATAATGTATATGATGCAGATAAACGTTATACAAAACTTGCTAGATTAATCGGATTAGAAGCTAAAAATGAAAAACAAGGTGTTGAAGCGTTCGCTAATGCTTGCTACGATTTATCTGTAAGATGTGGATTCAAGCCTTCATTTAAAGAACAAGGAATCGATGAAAAAGAATTCATGGATAATGTTGAAAAGATTGCATATCTTGCTTATGAAGATCAATGTACTCCAGCTAACCCAAGAATTCCTCTTGTAAAAGATATGATTCAAATTCTTAAAGATGCTTACTATGGCAACTTTAAAAAATAGTTTGTACTTCATATAAAATTTTCAAAACCTCCTAAAGGATAGGAGGTTTTATTATACATTAAACTAAACTTAACTATATTTATTTAGTATAATATTTTAAAGAAGGTTTTTATTTATGAAAGAAGAATTTAGAGATTTGGTTACTGAAAATTTAAATCAAGCGAATGTCTTATTATGTGGCATTCCTTTTGATAAAAATGCATCTGTAGGAAAGGGTGCTAAAGATGCTCCAAAAGTATTAAGAGAATTAAGTTACGATTTACCACCTTTAGATAGAAAAGGATTTTTGCTTAAAGATATTAAATTATATGATTTTGGAGATTTTATTAGTGAAGATTTTGATGTTTTAAAGGAAGATATGTCTAAATTTTTAAAACATGAAGGATTTCATATTGTTTTTGGAGGAGATCACTCAGTAGCAATCGCTACTAATAGAGCTTTTTTTGATAAATGCAAATCTTTAAATAAAACACCTGTACTCGTTCATATTGATGCTCATCCTGATATTTGTGATGAATACCATAATTCTAAATATTCTCATGCATGTCCTGTTAAAAGAGCAATAGATTATGGATACGAAGATAAAAACGTTACGCTTTGTGGAATTAGAGGTTTTGAAGAGCAGGAAATTGAAACATTTAAAAAGCATCCTTTAATTGATGTATTTAAAGCAAATGATATAAAAGAGATGGGAATTCATGCATTTATTGAAATTTTAAAGGCTAAATATAGTGGTGATTCTTATTTATTTTATATTTCTTACGATATTGATGCTAATGATCCAGCCTATGCTCCAGGAACTGGTACTCCAGAAGCTTTTGGCTTATCAAACTTTGAAACAATGGGTATTGTAACTGGAATCGTAGAAAATTTTGATGTAGATATACTTGAAATTGTAGAAGTTGCCCCTCCGCTTGATGTTAATAACATTACAAGTTGGTTAGCTCTAAAAACGTTGTACGAAGTATTTGCCACTTTAATTCAAACTAAAAAACTCATTAAATAATATGTATTTTAATAATTTATTTTTAAATTTAGAAAAGAAAGGGTGTTTAAAAGACTTAAATATTTTTTTAGATGAAGAATATTCTAAAAATGTAATTTATCCTAAAAGAGAAGATATTTTTAAAGCATTTACTTTTTTTGATGAATCTAATTTAAAAGTAGTTATCATCGGTCAAGATCCTTATTCAAATAAAGATCAAGCTAATGGATTGGCTTTTTCTGTTAATAAAGGTATTAAATTACCACCTAGTTTAATTAATATTTACAAAGAAATAGAATTAGAATCGAATTGTTTAATGGATTTTACTAATGGAGATTTAACATATTTAGCTAAACAAGGTGTTTTGTTGTTAAATCCAATATTAACTGTAAAAGAAAAAGAACCATTATCTCATAAAAATAAATTGTATGATTCAATTTTTAAAGAAATTATGGAGTATTTAGATTCAATAGATAATAACATTGTTTTCATGTTATGGGGAAATAAAGCTCAAAAATATGAAAAATATATAACAAATAAAAAAAGACTAGTGATTAAAACTAATCATCCTAGTCCTTTAAGTGCAAATAGAGGCGGTTGGTTTAATTCAAAATGTTTTTATAATGCCAACGCCTATTTAACTAATAATAAAATTACCCCGATTTGTCGGGTGAATTCTATTAGTTTCTTCTTATGATTGTAGAATTATAAACGCCAGTAAATAATAATGGATTATTTATTTCCTTTTTTAATTCTTCTTCATCGTATTTATTTTCACCAACATATTCTTTTTCATATTCATCTATTTGTTTAAAATTTAATCTAACTCTTTTATTCATAGAAAATTCCTCCTTTAAACAACTACATATTAGTACTAAAAAAAATAATGAAAACATGTAAACGGTTTCATAGTTTATGTAAACGGTTTCATTAATTTTAGTATTTTTATACTGATTTTATTGAAAATTCTTTATAAATATATGTAGTAATAGTAAAATAATAAGTGGGAGCTAAAGAATTGGCTGAGAAAAATGTGATACTCATTTGACCTTAAACCTGATCTAGGTAATGCTAGCGTAGGGAATTTTTTTATTTCCTACTTCTTTATAAGGAGGAGAATATGAAAAATAGCAAAACTTTGGTAGATTATTTAAAGGAATTGGTTATTTCAATATTGTTTATTGTATTGATAATTGCAGTTGTGACAATTCCTGTCGTTCAAATAACTTTAACAACTGGTAATTCTTATTTAGTTAATTTAACAGATATTGCTTTTAACCAAATATTATATTTAGATGGAAATAAATTGAATAATGTTATAGTACAAATTTTTGAAATTATTTCATTAATTTGTCTTTTGATATCGATTATTACATTTATTGTAGGATTTATTTTAAATATAAAAGAAAAAGATAAAATTAAAAGAATTTTATACATTATTTCAATATTATTTTTAATTAGTTTTTTATTCTTAGCCCTATTTACTAATCAATATTATGATTCATTTAGCTCGCCTTCAATATATGATAGTGCAAGTAATAATAAATTGTTTTCAATATTTAATATTGTAATTGTTGCATTAATTTCATTGTTGTTATTATCGAATTTGAATATAGAAATTAAATATTCCATACAAGAAATATGCGAAACTGCAGTTATGGTTGCTTTAGCAGTTGTTTTAGACCAGTTTGCTAAAATTCCTATTCAAGCTAATGGTGGATCAATTTCTTTTTCACCAGTCCCTCTATTTATTATCGCTATTAGATTTGGTGGAATTAAAGGTTTCATTAGTAGTAGTTTAATATTTGGCTTTATTACATGTTTATTAGATGGATATGGTTTACAAACATTTCCGTTTGACTATTTTGTAGCTCTTGCTGGTTATGGTTTTGTAGGTACTTTTGTTAATTTATTTTCCAAATTTTCTAAAGGGAAGAAAAAGAATGAATATGGATTGATGATTGCTGGTATTTACGTTGGTGGAGTTTTAGCTTTAATTACTAGATATATAGGTCATATGATCAGTGCAGCAATTTTATATCAACCAATTACTTTATTAGATAATTTCATTTATCAATCAACTTACGTTCCTGCAACGATGGGAATTTCAATTGCTGCAATGATTGTTTTATCCGGACCTATAATGATGATTAATAAGGTGTTTAAGGTCAAAAAGAATGGCTAAATCAGGTGTTTTTTATATAATTGGTGCTGGAGATTTTACTAATAATCATTTAGTTATAAATGATGAAGATTTTGTTTGTGCCTGTGATGGCGGATACAAACATTGTATAGAAAACGACATTAAAGTAGATGTTTTAATTGGTGATTTTGATAGTTTAGATATTATTCCGAATAATGTTAAAATCATTAAATTAAATCCTATTAAAGATGAAACTGATATATATGAAGGCGTAAATTACGGAATTAGTTTAAGGTATAACAAGTTTTTAATATACGGAGCAACTGGAAAAAGAGATGAACATACTATAGCTAATATTCAAATATTACATAATTTAAAAACTAAAGGAATTGAAGCAAAAATTATTAATGATAATAAAATTTATGAAGTGCTTCATGATGAAACTAAAGAGTTTAAAAGCGAAAATATTGGGTATTTCAGTATGTTTTCACTAAGTGATGCTTCATTAGTTACGTTAAAAAACTTTAAATATAATCTGGAAAATTATGAATTAAGAAATGATTTTCCGTTAGGAATCGACAACGAATTTATAAATAAAACAGCATCTATTTCAGTTAAAAATGGATATGTATTAATC
>CAVKZO010000031.1:0-17447 GCA_963661135.1 Lachnospiraceae bacterium
CAAGTTGAGTGTTTGATTCATTATTATTTAGTAATGGTTTAATTTCACTATTTTCTTTATTATAAATAATGCTTCTTTTAAGTCTTAATTTATTTAATTCCTCGATAGCTTTTCTTCTTACATCGTTAATTTCTTTTAAAGGAATAAAAAGATTATCCTCACAATCTATTTTAAAATTATCGATATAATATGGAGTATCATTTAATTTACTTAATTGTGTCTTTATATTTTCAATACTAGTAGCAGACGATATAGCTTTTTCAATTTTAATAGTACCAGAAGAATAGGCTTTATAATTTTGATATTCTGCTTTTAAAAATAATGTTCTATTTTCTTTTGCTACAAATTCTATATTAATAGGTAGTTTTTTATATTCTTTTTTTAATAAATTTTGTTTAACTTCATTTAAATATTTAATATCTTTAGTTTTATATACTTTTGCACCTAATTTAATTTTTTCATCTAAATAAATAATAGCCATCTTATTATTTGAAAAAGTAATATTGAAATTAGCATCGAACATCTTAGTGATTGGTAGGCTTATTTCTTTAAAAACATCTTCGCTTTCAATGCGAATTTGATCGCCTTTATTTAATTCTTTAAATAACCTTATCCATACTTTGTTTTTATTAATTTTAGCTATCTCTCCGATTAAATAACCATAATTATTAGGTCTTTCGATATTGGTGATACTATTTACTGATTCATGATTAATATACCCTTTTGTATAAGTTCTATTGAATACTTTATCTAAGTTTGATGCATCAACTTTTTCATTATCTACTAATTTTCTATAAGTAGAAGTGACACTAGAAACATAACTTGCTTCTTTCATTCTTCCTTCAATTTTAAAAGAATCGATAAATAACATATTTTTTAAATAATCTGCAGCATTTAAATCTTTCATTGAAAGAAGGTATCCTTTTTTAATGTCTTTATTATTTGTATCATCGACTAGAGTATAAATTTGTCTGCAACAACCTGCGCATCTTCCACGATTGCCGCTTCTATCTCCAATCATTGAAGACATCAAACAATTTCCTGAATAAGCTACACATAACGCTCCATGAACAAAAGTTTCTATTTCAATATTTAATTTATTTTTAACTTCTTTTAATGTTTCAAGTGGTGTTTCTCTAGCAAAAACAACTCTTTTAACATTTAAATCTTTTAAAAATTTAGCACCATAATAATCATCTATTCCCATTTGAGTTGAGGCATGAGCTTCCATAGACTTATATTTTGTGGCAATATAATTTAATAGAGTTAAATCTTGAACGATTATAGCATCAACTCCAATTTCAGCTAATTTATCAACTGTTTTATATGCTTCTAATAATTCTTCATCAAAAAGAATCGTATTCATTGTGACATATATCTTTACATTTCTTAAATGAGCAAAATTAACATATTCTTTTAAATTGTCTAAAGAAAAGTTTTTTGCGTAGGCTCTAGCGCTGAATTTATCTAAACCTAAATAAATTGCATTAGCCCCGCTAGATATAGCAGCGTAGAAAGATTCTTGATCTCCACTAGGAGAAAGTATTTCGTTATTAATTTTCATGCTTATTATTCTATCATTTTTTAATAGTAAAAATTAATAACTTTAAACTTATGTTAAATTAAAGTAAAATTTAAGCATGAAAAAAATAGAATTACTTGCTCCAGTCGGAGATAAAGAAAGGTTAGAGGTCGCAGTACATTTTGGTGCTGATGCTGTTTATTTTGGTGGTAAAAAGTTTGGATTGAGAGCTTTTGCTTCTAATTTTGAAGAATTAGAGATTAAGGATGCTGTTGAATATTGTCATGCAAGACATGTAAAAGTATATGTAACTGTTAATATTTTAGCTCATAATGAAGATTTTGAAGGCATGAATGAATATTTAAAATCATTAGATGAAATTGGTGTTGATGGGGTTATTGTTAGTGATTTAGGTATTGCAAGTTTAGTTAAAAAATATACTAATTTAGAGTTACATGTCTCCACACAAGCAAATGTTACGAATGTTTATTCTGCAAAAGCGTGGGTAGAATTAGGTGCAAAAAGATTAGTTTTAGCAAGAGAATTAAATATCGATGAAATTAGAGAAATCAAAAATTATGTAGGAAATGATATAGATATTGAATGTTTTTGTCATGGAGCAATGTGTATTTCTTATAGTGGGAGATGTTTATTATCTAATTATTTTTTAGGAAGAGACTCTAATAGAGGGCAATGTGCACAACCTTGTAGATGGAAATATACTATTCAACCATTAAATGATCAAAATAGTGATTTACAAGATAGATATCCAATAGAAGAGGATAGTAGAGGAACATATATTTTAAATAGTAAAGATATGTGTTTAATTGAACATGTAAAAGAATTATCTGAAGCAGGAATCAATAGTTTTAAAGTTGAAGGTAGGATGAAATCAACATATTACGTTGCTACGGTTATTAATGCTTATAGAAGAGCGATTGATAACTATTTAAACAATAAAAATAAAGATTTTGATTATATTGAAGAGTTAAAGAAAACTTCAAATAGATCTTTTACAACTGGTTTTTATTTTAATTCAGATCAAAAAACTAATAAAGAATCTGCTTTATTAGAGCAAACATATGATTTTGTAGCTTTAGTATTAGAAGATAGTAAAGATGGAAAAGTTTTAATTGAATTAAGAAATAAATTTTCCATTGGTGATGAATTAGAAATATTATCAAATACCGATAGCTTTAATAAGGTAATTAAAGTTAATGATATTGAAGATGAGCAAGGAAATCATATAGATATTGCTAGAAAAGTAAAACAAAGATTATATTTAAATACAGATTTTAATTTAAAAAAATTTGACATTTTAAGAAAAAAGAAGATCTAAAATGAAATTAAAAGATAATAAAATTTATAGGTGGATTATAATCCCAATTTGTATTGCAATGTGTTTTTTAGGAAGATTCATTCCTTCTAATAATGTTTTAACTAGCGATGCAATGGGTGTAATTTTTATATTTATTGGATCTTTAATTTTATGGTTAACAATTGGAATTGACTGGCCTAGTTTAGTGTGTATATTCGCTTTAGCTACACTAGAAAATTATACATTTAGTAGTGTATTTCAATTAAGTTTTGGAAATTCTACATTTATTTTTCTTTTATTTACTTTTGTCTGTACATACGCTTTAAGTCAAACTTCACTTATTAAAAAGATAGCTATTTCTTTTATAAATTCAAAACTAGCTAAAAAGAGTGGCTTTTTATTTATATCTTTATTTTTAACTAGTGTTTTGATTTTGGGATTATTTATCTCTCCTTCCGTTTTATTTGTTATTATATTACCAATTTTAGAAAAGATATTTGAGATAGCTAATTTAGAAAAAGGTAATAAAGTTGCTAAAGTCATGATGATCGGATTAGGATTTACCGTATCTATTAGTAGTGGAATGACTCCGATTGCTCACGTATTTCCTATATTAGCGATGAGTGCAGCTAAGATTGAAGTCTCTAGCATCGCTTATATGGGTATAGCAATACCATCTGGAATAGCTATTTTCTTATTGATGTTATTGATGTTTAAAATATATTTAAAAAAAGAAGCGAATTGTATTAAAGGAATCGATGTATCTTCTTTAAAAGCGGATTGTGAAAAAATAAATAAAAAAGATATTTTTGTTTTAGTTATTTTTATAGTTGTTATTTTGTTATGGATTTTACCATCTATTTTTAAAGATGTATCTTTAAATTTTTATAATTTTATTAATCAATTTGGTACAGCGATGCCTCCTTTATTAGGAACGATATTATTATGTATTATTAGAGTTGATGATAAACCATTGATTAAAATTGATGATGCTTTTAAAAAGGGAATCCCATGGGGAAGTTTATTAATGTGTGCTGCAACATTGGTATTAGGTAATGCATTAACTAATGATGCGATAGGAATTAAAAGTGCATTATCATCTGCACTAAGCGGCTCTTTAAATAATTTACCAGTTTTTGTTTTATTGATTATTTTTGTTTCTTGGGCTGCAATTCAAACTAATTTATCATCAAATATGGTTACAGCAACTTTGGTGAGTAGCGTTGCTGAATCTATTTTATTGACTATTTCTTCTTTAGCAGTGAAAGATAACTATACTATTATATGTTTAATTGGTATGATGGCTAGTCTAGCTTTTGCTACTCCTCCTTCAATGCCTCATATCGCAATTGTAGCAGGAAGTGAATATGCTGATACTAAAGATGTTTTGATATTTGGATCTATATTGATGGTTATTTCAATTATTTGTGTTATTATAATAGGCTATCCGTTAGGTTTATTGATATTTAAATAGGGGTTACATTTATGAACGAATTAGAAGAATTTAGACAAGAGATTGACAAAATAGATACTGAAATTATTAAATTATATGAAAAGAGAATGGATGTAGTTAAATCTGTTTTAAATTATAAAATTAAAAATAATATCCCTGTTTTGGATAAAAATAGAGAAGGAAGCATGTTAGAAAAAAATCTTAACAAAATTAAAGAAGAAGAATATAAAAAATATTATGAAAATGTATTAAACGGATATTTAAAAGCTAGTAAAGAAATGCAAAATGATTTATTAAAGTAATTTATGGAAAAAGAAATATTAAAAAATATAAATAGTTACAATGATTTTAAAAATTTAGATATTTCTAAATTACCTTTATTATGCAAAGAAATTAATAGAGTAATAATAAATAAATGTAGTGAAACAGGTGGGCATATCGCTAGTAATTTAGGTGTTAATGAACTTATTGTTGCACTCGATTATGTTTTTAATTTAGATGAAGATAAACTGATATTTGATGTATCTCATCAAACATATACTCATAAAATAATCACTGGTAGAAAAGATAGGTTTATCGATACAAAAACATATTCAAATAGCGCTTCTTTTACTAATTTTAATGAATCTAAATATGATTTATTTACTTTAGGTCACACATCTAGTTCAATCAGTTTAGCTTACGGCATGGCAAAGGCTAGAGATTTAAAAAAAGAGAATTATAACGTAATTGCTTTAATTGGTGATGGTTCTTTAAGCGGAGGAGAAGCTTTTGAAGGATTAAATAATGCTTCAACTTTAAAATCTAATATTATTATCGTAATAAATGATAATGATATGTCTATTGCTGATGACGTAGGATATTTATATAAAAACTTATATGATTTAAAAATAAATAAAGGTAAATCTAAGAATAATATTTTTAAAGATCTTGGATATGAATATAAATACATTGAAGAAGGAAATGATGTACTTAAACTTATTGAGGAATTTAATAAGATAAAGGATATTAATATACCAATAATTGTTCATGTTCACACTTTAAAAGGCAATGGATATGGTTACGCTATTAGTAATAAAGAACAATGGCATTATAGAGCAGCATTTGATATTGAAAGCGGGAAATTAAAAAAAGAATTAGGAAATACATATGAAATTATTAATCATGATTATTTTTCAGCTCTTTTAAACGATAGAAAAGATATTATTTTAGTTACAGCAGGAACGCCAAAAAATTTCGGTTTTAATAAATTTGATAGAGAAAAATATAAAGATAATTTTATTGATGTAGGAATCGCTGAACAAAGCGCTATTTCTTTAGCTTTAGGAATTAGTAAAAGCGGAATTAAACCTATTATAAATATTAGCAGTAATTTTTTACAAAGAGGATTTGATCAAATTGCTCACGAAATATCTTTAAATAGTCCTGATATAATCTTTTTAGTAGGATATGGAGGATACCAAAAAGCTAGTTGCACACATCAAAATGTACTTGATATTTTAATGATTTCTAATATTCCAAATATTAATTATTATGCACCATGTTATAAGGAAGAATATTTATATTTATTAGACTATTCTTTAAGAAATAGTGGTACTAACTTTATTAGAGTTCCTAATGGTTCACCTTTATCTAAAGATATAAAAATTAAAGATATAAATAAATATAATTATTTAATTAAAGAAGACACTGTCGCCTTAATTGGAATTGGTAAAACTAAAGAAAAAACATGTGAAATCCATGATATTTTAAAGAAAACTAACATAAATTCAAGTGTGATTAACGCACTAAATATCTCTAATATAGATTATGAATTTATAAATGAGTTAAATAAAAAACATAAATTAATTGTGGTTATTGAAGATGGATTTAAAGATGGTGGATTTGGTGAAAAGATAATAAGCTACGCTAAAAATATAACCGTATTTAATTATGGTTTAAATAAAAAATATTACGATTTTGTTGATGAAAATATCGCTTATAAAGATAGTGACATGGATAATGAATCAATAATTAGTGATATATTAAAATTTCTTCAAAACTGATTTATAGTTTTGATCAAATCCATATATGACATCTTCATCTTGTTTATGATCATCATACCAAATTTGAGCGTAAATCTTATCTTTTTTTGCTAATCTATCAAAATCCCAAACAATTTCTACGTATGATTTATTATACCAATGTCCACCTTTTAAAATAGTAAAAGGTGTGGATTTAAACTTAATTCCATCTTGATTTTCCCATTCTAAAAGAGAATAGACATCTCCTTTAGCAAATTCTTTTGAAATTAATTTACCTCCATGAGCTGAAGCGACATTAATTAAATCATCTATATCTATTTCGCTTAATTTTTTATTAGAATTATAAAAATAGTTCAATCTATAGTTTTGTGGATTATTTTGTATTTCTTTTAAAGATACTGTTTCTCCATCAAAACCTTTTCCTTCATCAAGCAAATTAAATTTACCCCATTTATTACCTAACGAATCGTAATATTCTTTAGAGTAGAAAGTAGCTTTAATTCTAGCTTCATCATTTTCTTTTATCCACTTAGTAGGGGCATTATTATCTTTAAGTAAAGGTTTAATAACTAAACCTCCAATCATTTTTTTGGGTAAATGTGCAGCTAATTTAAAATAGAAGTGGTTATCTCCAATCGCTTTAAAATAATTTTCATAATTATCATTTATATAATGAAACATATTGTCTAATTCTAAAGAATCACTAAACCAACAACCATGGAAATTTCTAACAGCATTATAATTTGGTTTAAAGAAATCTTTAGTAGATCCACCAATTAATTTAAATCCGATATCTAATGTTTGATATCCTGTAATTTGGTTTTTGTTTCCCCCGCCTAAATTAAAAATATGTTTCCGGAAATTGTCATTATTTAAATTTCCTTTAATATCTTCTTTTATGATATTAGCAATTAATTTACCGCTATCTTCAGCGCTTGCCCATTCTAAAAATGTATTGAAAGGTGTATGAAACATCAATCCATCTGAAATATTTTGCATCATCAATTCTTTATAAATCATCGCAGTTTGCCTTATGACAGCCCAAGTTTTAATAGAAGAATCTAAAACTTCTTTTTCACCTCTTGCTTTAGTTAAAGCGTAGATATCTAAAGGTGAAAAAAGTAAAGGATCTCCAACTTGAACAAACGGATGCTTATAGGTTCTATTTCCATATAATGCAACAGTGGAAATATGTGTTAATTTAGGTTGTTTATCTTTTATTTCTTCAATATTTTTAACTAAATTTTTAACGCCTAAATAGTTACAATCATATGCCTTTTGAGGATATTTATCTGATGCTGGAGGGATGACTGCAGCCATGTTAATTACATAATCGACATCTTTTACAAGTTCTTTTATTGCATTTTTATCTTGTAATAATCCGTGTATAAAAATAACCCTATTTTTATATTTTTTTGTTATTTTTTTAATTGTTTTAAATTTTTTATTATTATGAGGAATTAAAAGTTTAATCTTATCGATTTCTGGAATCTCTAAAATCTTAATTAAAACCTGTTTCCCCATGTTACCAGTTGAACCAGTAATTGCTATATTTTTCTTCATATGTATAAATTTTAGACTTAAATAGTAAAAAAATGAAATATTATTTTTTCTTAAATTCTTTAAATATGATAATATTTAACAAGAGGGAGGATTTTTTATTATGAAAAAATCTACAATTGCAATGTTTGTAATTACAATTATACTTTTTGTACTAGGTATGGGTGCATCTTATACGGCACTATACTTAACTTATTCATCAAATTTTATTAATGATGTATTTGAACTTATTAAAGTTACTCCAATAGTTACTTATACAAATATTGGATTAGCAGGATTTACTACTCTGTTGTTCTTAATTCATTTTATTGCTAGTTTAGTTAAGAAGATGAAATCCAATTTAGCAATTAGTTTTGTAAGCTTAATTTTAGGCTTATGTGCTTCAACATCTACTGCAATTGGTGTTTATAGAGCATTTAATATTGTAACTAAAGCAGAGTCGTTAAGTGGTGGATATGTAATCTATATGCTATTAGGTGGAACAATCGCTTGTATTCTCGCGTACTTATTTATGTTAATTACTATTTGTATTTCTTTTAAACATAAAGAAGAGAAAAAAGAAGAGGAAGTAGTGATTGTTGCAGCTAATGGAACTGAAGAAAATAAAGAAAATGAAGTTAAAGAAGAGGCAAAAGAGGAAGTTATTTTAGAATCTATCGAACCTGTTAAAGTAGAAAAAGAAGAAGAAAAACCTACTGAGAACACTTTAACTGATGAAGAAGTTAAAAAGGAAGAAGAAAAACCAATTGAAGAAATTAAAGTTGAAGATACTTCTTATGTAGAGACAAAACCAGTTGAAGAAGAAAATGATGAAGAAGCTAATAAAGTCGATACTAAAAAAGATGAAAATGATGTAAAATTAGAAAATAAAGAAAATAAAACTGAATTAAAACCAGTTAAGAAGACTAATAATACAAAAGGAGCAAAGAAAACTATGACAACAGAAAAGAAGGAAACTAAGAAAGCTGAAAAACCTACCGAAAAGAAAGCAGGTACTAAAAAAGCAACAACTACAAAAGCAGCAGAAAAACCAGCAGCTAAAAAGGAAACATCTGATAAAAAAGCTACTGGAAAAGCATATCATCTTTCAAAAAGAGAAGAAGATGGAAAATGGGCTATTAAATTAGCTAAGGGTGAAAAGGTTATTAAACTTTTCAACACTAAAGCTGAAGCATTAGAATATGCAAATAAATTATCAGATAACCAAGATGCAACTTTAAGAGTCCACGCTTCTAAAGGTAAATCAAAAGGTAAAATCCAAAAACAATAATGAATTTAATATAGCAAGAATAAAATTTTAACTTTTTAAAAAAATATTCTTGCTATAAATTCTTGTTTATGGTAAATTTATAAAGCACACGGACCAGTGGTGTAGCGGTTAACATGTCGCTCTGTCACAGCGAAGATCGCGAGTTCGATTCTCGTCTGGTCCGCCAGCAATTTAAAAGTAATGGGCTTTATAGCCCTTTATTAATATATGTGGCCCGGTAGCTCAGTTGGTAGTAGCGGAGGACTGAAAATCCTTATGTCGTGGGTCCGAGTCCCACTTGGGCCACCATCAAATAAGAAACTAGTCTGATGTTTTATCGGACTTTTTTTATGTTTTAATTAAATTAATATTAATTTAATTTTTAATACGAATATATTTTCTATATAATTTTATTGAGGTAAATGTATGAAAAAAAGAAAACTTTTTCCAATCTTATTAACTGCATTAGCATTATTCTCTTGTAGTCCAGATAATGGCGGCAATAATAATAACAACAATAATAATAATCAAAATAATGATAATGATAATCACGATAATGATGATAATAACGACAATACTGATGATAGCGATAATAAAGGTAATGATGATAAAGAAAAAGTTGATGAATATGATGAAAATGCAACTCATGATGGAACAGTAAATTCACCATTAAGTTGTAAAGAAGCTTTAACTATAGCTTCCAGCTTATCATCAAGCGAATCTATTAAAAAATATGTTTATGGTGTTGTAAGTAAATTTTATGAAGATGGTATAAGTTCATCATATGGTAATGCTACTTTTTATATGAAATCTGCTGATACTGAATTTTTGGTTTGGAGATGTAAATACTATAATGGTGAAAAATTTACTACAGGAAGTGAATTTAA
The DNA here is from genome assembly GCA_963661135.1 of Lachnospiraceae bacterium. Taxonomy (GTDB): domain Bacteria; phylum Bacillota_I; class Bacilli_A; order RFN20; family CAG-826; genus Onthovivens. The sequence goes on from CAVKZO010000031.1 coordinate 10,014, forward strand.
CGTTGGCGATAAAATTATATTAAATGCAGTTTTAGTTAATTATAAAGGTAAAACCCCTGAAGCTGATACTAGTTCTTGCATTTATTCGATTAATGGTAAAACTAAGGCAGATGATTCTAGTGATAATACAGATGATAATGATGACAATAATAACAATAACGACAATACCGATAGTGATGAAAAATTCCCTATTACTAACGATGTAAACGAATACTATAAATTAGTTACGGATGATTTAACTGGTGGAATGAACGGTACTTTAAGAACAACTTTAACAAAGATTTCTAAACCTAAGGCTTCTTATGCATATAGCAAGGGTTTAGCTCAATTATTACCTGATAGTAATGAAGATCCAAATAATAGTTCTAATATGATTTATTTTTATACTCATAAAAGTGTAAAAAAGAATGCTGCTTCAACTCGGAATAGAGAGCATACCTGGCCTCAATCTTTATCCGGTGGATTATATGGAGAAACAGGAGCCGGTTGTGATGCATTACATATTATGCCAACATATAATACAACCAATAATAAAAGAGGGAATTTAAAGTTTGGAAATTGCACAAACGGAACTGTCCAAACATATGATGGTGTAAATTATGCTAAAACTTCTGGTGGATATTTTGAACCGATGGATAGTGTAAAAGGGGATTGTGCTAGAATCGTATTTTATATGTGGACAACATATTTTGCTTCTAGAAACCATTCGATTACTAACGTAGCTCAAAGCATTCAAACAATGTTGGAGTGGAACAAATTAGATCCAGTTGACGACTTAGAAAGAATGAGAAATAAAGTGGTATTCGCAAGTAAACAAAATAATAGAAATCCATTTGTAGACCATCCTGAATGGGTTGATAAAATCTTTGGATAATTATTAAATTTAACTAAAAAAGTAGCCTTTTATAAGGTTACTTTTATTTTAATGATGATATTTGAATATAAAAATATTTATTTATAACTAAATAAGTAGTAAAATAAAAACGATTTTTAAGGAGTATTTTATGGGAAGACATTTCGAAGTTAGAGCTGCAGCAATGGCAGCAACAGCAAAGCAAAAAAGCGCAATTTATATGCGTGCTAGTAAAGAAATTTACATGGCAGCAAAAAAAGGTGTCCCTGATCCTAACTCAAACTTAGCACTTAGATCTGCTATTGAAAAATATAGAAAATCTTGTCCAAGAGATGTTATTGATAGAGCTATTAAGAAAGCTCAAGGTGGCGATGCTACAAACTATATCGAAGGAACATATGAAGCTTATGGTCCAGCAGGAAGTTATTTAATTGTCGATACTTTAACAGATAATTCAAATAGAGCATTAGTTAGTGTTAGAACAATTATCACAAGAAAAGGTGGACACTTAGGAAGCGTTGGATACAATTTTGAAAACGCAGGTTTATTTGATTTTAGTTATTCAGGAACTGAAGAATCTTTAGAGGAAGCATTAGTATTAGGTGATGTCGATGTTAAAGAAATTTCTTTAGAAGATGGTATCGCTGAAGTAGTAGTAAATCCAAGTGATTTTGAAAAAGCAAAAGAAATTTTAAAAGGATTAGGTGTCAGTGAATTCGAAGTAAGTCAAGTTACTAAGATCGCTAACGAAACAATCACATTAGAAGGTGATGAATTAACTAAATTTAAAGAACTTCTCGCTCAACTTGATGATTGTGAAGACGTTCAAGCAGTTTATCATAACGTTGATTTATAAAAATATTATTAATTTAAAGAGGTTTAAATATGAATAAGAATTTAGATGTAAAATGGGCCGTTATTCCTTGTGCAGGACACGGAACAAGATTTTTACCTATTACTAAAGGAACACCTAAAGAGATGTGTCCGATAGTAGATAAACCTACTTTAGATTATATTGTTGATGAAGTTATCGCTGGTGGAGTTGAAAATATTGTTTTTATCATCAGTGAAGGAAAAGATGATATTAAAAGATATTATAAAAAAGATGATGCTTATGAAAGCGAATTAATAAGTAAAGGGAAAGAATCCTACGCTAAATTGATTCACGAAGTTTCTCATAAGGCTAATTTTTATTTCGTTCCACAAACTGAATTACTAGGTTTAGGACACGCAGTTTTACAAGCTAAAGACATTATTAAAGATAATAATTTTATTGTTTGCTGTGGTGATGATATTTGTACATATACTGGGGTTGCTCCAGATAAACAACTTATCGATGCATTTAAAGATTGTGGCGGACACACTTTAGTTGGTGGACAAAAAGTTGCTCATGATCAAATTAATAAATATGGTTGTATGGATATTAAAAGAGCATTATCAGATAGATTATATGAATTAAAAAATATCGTTGAAAAACCTAAAATTGAAGAAGCGACAAGCGATTTAGCGTCTTTAGGAAAATGGGTTTTTACAAGTAAAATTTTTGAATATTTAGAGAAGACTCCTAAAGGTAAAGGTGGAGAAATTCAACTTACAGATGCAATAGCATTATTGATGAAAGATGAACCAGTTTACTATTACGATTTTATTGGGAAAAGATACGATTGTGGTGATAAATTAGGATATTTAAAAGCTATTGTGGATGTCGCTTTATCTAGAGATGATTTAAAAGATGATTTTAAAGCATTTTTAAAGGAGAAAGATTTATAAATGAATAAAAGTAAAGTTTATTTTATTAAAGAAATCACACCTGAAAATATAGTTAAATTATATGAATGTTTAGGTATTGAATTAAAAGGCAATGTCGCAATTAAATTTCATAGTGGAGAAGATGGTAATCAAAACTATTTAAAACCAGAATTTTTTAAGCCTATCATTGAAAAATTAAATGGAACTTTAGTTGAATGCAATACAGCTTATGATGGTGCTAGAGATACTTTAGAAAAACACCAAGAACTCATGAAAAAACATGAGTGGAGCACTAATTTTAAAGTTGATATTTTAGATAGTGAAGGACCTGACTTAGTTTTAGATATACCAAATGGTGTTGCTATTAAAAAAGATTATGTTGGTAAACATTTATTAAATTATGATTCAATGTTAGTTTTGTCCCACTTTAAAGGTCATCCAATGGGTGGATTTGGCGGAGCATTAAAACAACTTTCGATAGGTTGTGCTTCTAGTTACGGAAAAAAATATATCCATGGAGCTGGAATTACAGAAGGAAATTTCTGGGCTACAGAACAAACTCAATTTATTCAAGCTATGGCTGATGCTGCAAGTTCAGTCAATAATTTATTTAAAGGAAGAGCCGCTTATATAAATGTTATGAAAAATATGAGCGTAGATTGCGATTGTTGTGCGGTTGCTGAAGATCCATGTTTAAAAGATATTGGAATTTTAGCTTCTTTAGATCCTGTAAGTATCGATAAAGCTTGCTTAGATTTAGTAATTAATTCTAACGATCCAGGAAAAGAACATTTTTTAGAAAGAGTTTATTCTAGAAAAGGTGATTTGATTTTAAAAGACAGTGAACTTTTAAATACAGGTTCATTAGATTATGAATTAATAGAGGTAAAGTAATATGATTTATACTTTTTATAGAGATAGATTTCCATTATGGGCAAAAATATTACTAACTATTTTTTGTTCGGGAAGCATTGTTTCAAGAGTATTTTTATTTGTTGATGATTGTGTAAGTCATAAACTAGATAAAAATTACTTAGCTTTAATTGGAGCCATACTAGCTTGTTTAGGGCCACTTTATGTTGTTTTTTGTGTCGTTGATATCATTTGTCTTTGCACAAGCGGTGAAATTAAAATTTTAAGATAAAATCGATTAAATTAACTACTTTAATCCATAACAAAATAATTGACATATATATTCTAAAAGAATATACTTTTAAAGACACGATTTCTAAAAGTGATTTTTGTCCCGGTAAGATGAAATTTAAGAAAGGAAATTGATTGTATGAATAGAGAAACTACAAATTTAAAGAAAGAAGAAATTGTTCGTAAGTGGTATGTTGTCGATGCAACAAATAAACCTCTTGGAAGATTAGCAAGCGAAATTGCAACTTACTTAATGGGTAAGGAAAAACCATCTTGGACTCCAAATCAAGATTGTGGTGATTTCATTATCGTTATCAACTGTGAAAAAGTATCAGTAAGCGGAAATAATATCATGACTAACAAAAAATATTATAACGTCAGCGGATACAACGGTGGTATGAGAGTAAGAACTTTAAAAGAAATGCTTGAAAATTATCCAGAAGAACTTATGGAAAGAGCAGTTTGGGGTATGTTACCAAAAGGAAGACTTGGAAGAGCTATGTCTAAAAAGTTATTCGTTTATAAAGGTGAAAAACACAACCACGAAGCTCAAAAACCAGAAGTATTAACTTTTAAGAAATTAGGAGGTGATAAATAATGGCTACAAAGAAAGAATATTACGGAACAGGAAGAAGAAAAACTAGCGTTGCTAAAGTAAGACTTTATCCTGGTACTGGTAAAATTGAAGTTAATGGCCTTGATGTAAATGCATATTTCCCAATGGCAACATTAGTTTTAGATTTAAAACAACCTCTTCAAGTTTTAGGAGCAGAAGGAAAGTATGATGCTAAAATTGAAGTTTTAGGTGGTGGATATAGCGGACAAGCAGGAGCAGTTAGACTTGGTATTGCTCGTGCCCTTCTTGAAGCTCACGAAGATAGAGCTACATTAAAAGCAAATGGCTTATTAACACGTAATTCAAGATCTAAAGAAAGAAAGAAATACGGTCTTAAGAAAGCTAGAAAAGCAAGTCAATTCTCAAAACGTTAATGAACTTTATGAAAGGCACATGTTTGTGCCTTTCAAAATTAATGTTTTTAAAAAAACGCTTGATTTTATAGGATATTTTATTTATATTATTAAAGCACATCAATTTGGGCCTTTAGCTCAGCTGGTTAGAGCGCACCCCTGATAAGGGTGAGGTCGATAGTTCAAGTCTATTAAGGCCCACCAAATAAAACTTAGATGTGTAAGTGTTCCTATAAGGGCGCTTAGCTCAGTGGGAGAGCGCTTCCTTCACACGGAAGAGGTCATAAGTCCGATCCTTATAGCGCCCACCATGATGAATGCCTTCTTAGCTCAATTGGCAGAGCAACTGATTTGTAATCAGTAGGTTGTTGGTTCGATTCCGATAGAAGGCACCAAATTAAAGAAATTAGATCAATTTATATTGATCTTTTTTTATGACAATTTTTATGTTTCTTAAAAAATATTATGTATAATATTAATATAAGGAAACAATATATGCAAAATAAATTAAATAATGGGCCATTGCTCGATTATAACGGCAATTTGGCTGAAGCTGGGTATTCTACAAGTTTAGTTAAAAATTACTCTAGAGAAGCGATAAAAGCATCTAAATTAAAGATTAAAGAGTGGGACTATTACTATTTTGGTAACAATGAATTTGGATTTGCTTTTACTATCGCTGACAATGGTTATATGTCTTTAGGTAGCGTATCTTTTTTAGATTTTAATAGTGGATTTAATATCACTAAATCTAAGATGGGATTTATGAGTTTAGGCAAAGTTAATTTACCTAATAGCAGTGAAGATGGTAATGTTAGTTATGGTAATGATAAATTTAAATTAGAATTTGATAATAATGAAGGTAAAAGACATATTAAAGTATATGTTAAAAATCTATATAAAAATAAAGATTTTGAATGTGATATAACTATTAAAGTTACTAATAACGAATCTATGGTTATCGCCACACCTTTTAAAAAAGATAGACACTTTTATTACAATCAAAAATGTAATTTATTAAAAGCTAATGGTTATATTAAGTTTGGAAAAGATAATTATGATGTTAATAATATGTATGGAGTTTTAGACTGGGGAAGAGGTGTTTGGTCTTATAAAAATACGTGGTATCGGTCTAGTTTAAACGGGATAAGCGAGGGAATTGAAGTTGGTTTTAATTTAGGATACGGATTTGGTGACACTTCTAATGCTAGTGAAAATATGTTCTTTGCTAATAAAAAGGCGTATAAATTAGAAGATGTATATTTTGATATTCCTAAAAATGATAAAGGCAAAGAAGAATATTTAAAAGAATGGAAAATATATAGTAAGTCTAAAGATATAGATCTAACATTCACTCCGATTCTAGATAGGTTTGCAGATTCGAATATATTGATTATTAGATCGTTACAGCATCAAGTGTTCGGTAAATTTAACGGAACCATAACTGTAGATAATAAAACTTATTATATAAATGATTTAGTTGGGTTTGCTGAAAAAGTATTCAATAAATGGTAATAAAAAAGGATGCAAAGTTAATTTGCACCCTTTGTTTTAATATTTATTATTTTCCTGTATCTGAGAAGACGTCTTTTCTCTTCCAAAGTTTAACTAAGAAGTCGCTTCTTTCGTAAACGTCATCACCGATTAATTTATATAAAATATTTGAGATGATGTATTCAGATTTATTGTCTTCAGTTAAGTTAATTTCAACGATCATTGGAGTTTGAAAATTAGAGGAGAATGTTGAAGAAGCTTCATCATCTTTTACTAAATTTTCTAGGTTTGATTTTATTGTTGAACTTTCTGTCCCAAATCTATAATAGTTAGATTTTGTTCCAGCAGTGTTAGCGTCGTAAATAAATTGATAGTAGTTTGGATCGCCATATAAATATTCAAATGCTTTTCTCTTTTCATATTTTTCATTATCTTCAATCACTTGATCACAAATAATTGATTGATAAGAAAATCCCATATATGTAACAGAAGTTTCGTTATTGATTAAGGCATCCCAGTTATCAACTAAATATTCTGCAGCTTCTTGTGTATCTTCACAAGTTGAGCAATCTGATTGAACAAAGAAGAGAATGAATCTATCTTCGTTAGAATATTTTTTCATGATGTTTCTAGCTACATCGTGATTTCCATCACTCCATTGGTCTTGAGCATTGACATAATCTTCAAAGAATGTGTTAACAGCGCTATTTTTATCAGCTGTACCATCTAAAGATAATTGCTTTAATGCATACCATTCGATATCAGTTTCAGCTGTTGCTTCTTGAATAGCTTTTGAGATTGAAGGAATAGAGAAGATGATTGCAAAGATTACACCGACAATTAATAATGGTTGAACCCAAGCTGTATCTTTAACCCATCTACCGACAGCTACAAATGGTGAAGCAAATTTTTTCCAAAATTCTTTCATAAATAAAACCTCATAACAAGTATTAAAAAATATATCATTAAAAAGACAATTTAACAAGTCATTTTTAAGTGCTTATATATTTAAAAAATATATAGCGTTTAAATTATATCATTAAATGTAGTTTATAAAAACAAAATATATCTTATTTTTTAAAAATGTTAAATGACATACTAAATGCAACATTTCTATAACCTGTAATCTTTTGTAAAATAATGTTGTCTTCTTTGCTACAAAAAGGAGGTTAAATTATGAAACATAGAAGATTAACTGTAGGTGATAGACTTAAAATACAAGCTAT
>CAVKZO010000032.1:0-17183 GCA_963661135.1 Lachnospiraceae bacterium
CAACAGGTTACTTATATTATACTTTCTCAGACTAAAGTCATGTTTTTAATTAAAAACTGAATTAACTTTAAGAATTAACACATCGAAATTCAATTCTAAAATCCCTACCATTGTGGGGATTTTTTTTGTATAATAATGTACTATGAAAAATTTAACTTTAGATTCAAAAAACACTTTATGTAATGTAGGTAACTCCATTTTAAAGCATTTCGAAATCCCTACATTTCATGATTCATTTCAACCTTTAGATGAAGTTTTAAATAAAACTAACAAGAAAAAGGTATGTTTAATACTTTTTGATGCGTTTGGGAAATGCATTATCGATTTATATAAAGATAAGATTCCTTTTATTAAAGAACATATTTATACTGAATTTAGAAGCGTATATCCTCCTACAACTGTAGCAGCTACTACTTCTTTGACTACAGGAAAATATCCTCTTGAAACAGGTTACTTAGGATGGACAGAATATTTTAAAGAATATGATGATGAAATTCATGTTTTTCCTAGTGTTTCAAAACTTAAAAAAGGAAAAATTTATACTCCAACAATTCAAGAAACAATATTAAAAATTGAACCAATTTGGGATTTAATCAATAAAGCAGGTAAATACAAAGCTAGCAATGTTGCATCATTTACTTTTGCAAATAAAGATGAAGATGAAAAAACTTCATTAAAAAAATATTTTAAAGAAACCGATAGATTATTAAAAGAAAATAACTTCTTATATTCTTACTGTACTGAACCAGATCACACCATGCATTTAGAAGGTACAAAAAGTAAAAAGAGTGAAGAAATCATATTGTTTTTAGTAGATGAACTTAAAAAATTAGTAGAAAACAACAAAGATGTTTTATTTATTTTACATGCTGATCACGGTATGGTAGATATCAAGCAATTCTTCTTTAAAGAACATGAAGAATTCTTGAATACTCTCGATAAAGATTATATTTCTATTGAACCAAGATTTTCATCATTTAAAGTCAAAGATAAACAAGGCTTTATTAACTACTACAACAAGTATTTAAGTGAGGATTTCATATTAAAATCAAAAGAAGAAATCATAAACGAACATACTTTTGGATATGGTACACCACATCCATTATTTAACGATATGTTAGGTGATTACTTCTTGATTGCATCAAGTAAAAAATACATGATGAACGATCAATATGCTGATTTTCATTTTGAAGCGAATCATGCGGGAGTTAACAAGGAAGAATTAGCACTTTATATGATGATTTTTAATTCTTAATTTGGTATAATCTTACCATGCAGTATTGGAGAAGCGGCTTAACTCATTGCCCTCTCAAGGCAACATTCACGGGTTCGAATCCCGTATACTGTACCACTCGAAATCTTACCCCTTTTTGGAAAATGAAAGGGGTTTTATTTTGTTGTTTTTAGACTTTCTTCTTTTATATATAAATATTTCTAATAAAGCGCATTTAGCATGTGATACAAAATATAATAACTCTTGGTATATAGAATTACTTGCTGTTTCTCCTGATTATAAGGGTAAAGGATTAGGGAGTAAAATGATCTATAATTGTTTAATTCCGTATGCTAAATTACAAGGTGCTAACACTATTACTTTAATTACTAATACCAAAAATAATTGCAAATTTTATGAAAAGAATGGTTTTATAAAATTTTCAGAATATAAATTAGAATGGAAAGATAAATATATAATGAATTATAGTTTTATTAAAAATATATAATTAAATAAACTAAATAAATACATGAAATCCCATATATTTTTATAATACAATAATCTTTTTTAATTTATTTAACAATATTTTATTAACTTTTATCCATATTTATATTTATATGGATACCAATGATATTTAATGAATTTTAATGTTTTTTAATGTTTTTTGTTGATTTTAAATGTAAGCGCTTTTATAATTAAAATAGAGGTAATAAAAAATGTTAAAAAATCTCAGATTGGAAATGATTTTAAATCTTGTAAATGATAATGAATATGTTTCGTTACATGAACTTATGAAAAAAACAAATTCTAGTGAATCTACTATTAGAGCTGATTTAGTTTTGTTAGAAAAAGAAGGAAAAATCATTAGACTTCATGGGGGAGCAAAATCGATAAAAGATATCGATTTAAATTCATTAGAATTAAATATGAACGAAAAATCTTCTTTAAATGTAAAAGAAAAAGAGGAAATTGCTAAATATGCTGCGACCTTAATTAAAGATAATTCTTTAGTTTATATTGATGCTGGTACAACTACTTCTTATTTTTGCGATTATATCACTTCTACCGGAAACACTTTTATTACAAATTCAATGACAATAGCTCAAAAATTAGCTAGAAAAAAATTTAAAGTATATGTTACAGGAGGAGAAATCAAATTAACTACAGATGCTTTCGTTGGTACTTTCCCTATTGAAACAATTAAAAGATTCTCATTTGATATCGGTTTTTTCGGATCTAACGCAGTTAGTTTAAAACAAGGCTACACCACTCCTGATTTCGAAGAAGCAATAATTAAAAAAACTGCTTTAGAAAGAAGCAAAAAAGCCTATGTTTTAGCTGATATTAGTAAAATCGGATTAGAATCGAGAGTTAAATTTGCTTCTTTTGATAATGCTATTCTCATCACCAATAAGCTTAAAGATAAATATTATAGAAAGAAAAATGTTATAGAGGTTAAATAAATGATTTATACAGTTACTTTTTCACCGGCATTAGATTATATTGTAGATTTAGATAAATTAGAAGTTGGAGCGATTAATAGAACTAAAAAAGAAACTATGCTTCCTGGAGGTAAAGGAATCAATGTTTCAATAGTTTTATCAAATTTAAATACAAAATCAGTTGCTATGGGTTTTGTAGGAGGATTCATCGGTGAATATATTGAAGATGAAATGATTAAACACAATATCGCAACTGATTTTGTTCATCTTAACGGAAATACAAGAATTAATATAAAAATCAAAGGAATGGTCGAAACGGCAATCAATGGACAAGGCCCTAAAGTCGACAATTCAAAAATTGAAGAACTAATCAATAAACTAACTAAATTAACAAATAAAGATGTTTTAGTTATCTCTGGAGCGATACCAAACACATTACCAAGCGATACATACGAAAGAATATTAGAAAGAATCAAAAATCAAAATGTTCAGTTGATTGTAGATACTACAAAAGAGACATTATTAAAGACATTACCATATCATCCTATATTAGTTAAACCTAATAAAGAAGAATTAGAAGAGTTATTTTCTATAAAAATTAATAACGATGAAGAATTAGTCGAAAACGCTAAAAAATTAATAGATTTAGGTGCTCAAAATGTAATTGTATCCTTAGGAGGAGATGGAGCACTACTCGTTAAAGGAAATGGTGAATATAAAATAACTAGATCACCAAAAGGTAAAGTAATTAACACCGTTGGGGCAGGAGATTCATTAGTAGCAGGATTTATTGATGAATACCATCGTAGCGGTGATATTAATAAAGCATTCAAAAGAGGAATTGCATGCGGAAGCGCTTCAGCATTTTCAGAAAATTTAGCTACTCTAGAAAAAGTTGAAGAACTTGAAAAATTGATATAGATAAGGAGGGGAAAATGAAAATTACAGATTTGTTATCAATTGAAACTATTGATATTAATGCTGCTGCTACTAATAAAAATGATGTTATAGAAAAAGCGGTTGCACTGATAACAAAAAGCGGAGCGATAAGCGATGTAGAAACTTATAAAAAAGGTGTTTATCATAGAGAAGAAGAATCCACTACTGGAATTGGAGAGGGAATAGCCATTCCTCATTGTAAATCGAGCGTTGTAACTAAACCTGCATTAGCTGCAATGGTTCTTAAAGACGGGGTTGATTACGCTTCTTTAGATGGAGAAAATGTAAATTTATTATTCCTCATCGCTGCACCAAATAGTGAAGATAATGTTCACTTAGAAGTGTTAGCTAGATTATCAAATTTACTTATGGATGAAGATTTTAAAAATAATCTTATCAATGCTAAATCTAAAGAAGAATTCTTAAAAGTAATCGACGATGCTGAAAAAGTTAGAATCGAAGAAGAACAAACTACTGTAGAATCTAGTGATTATCCAGATATTTTAGCAGTAACTGGTTGTCCTAATGGTATCGCTCATACTTATATGGCCGAAGAATCGATTAAGAAAAAAGCTGAGGAGATGGGCTACACTTGTAAAGTTGAAACTAATGGTTCAAGTGGAGTTAAAAATTTATTAACAGATGAAGAAATCGCTCATGCTAAAGGAATTATTGTCGCTGCTGATGTCAATGTTGAAATGGATAGATTTGATGGAAAACCAGTAGTTATTTCTACAGTTAGTAAAGGAATTCATGAACCTGAAAGCTTAATTAAAATGGCTTTAAATGAAGAAGCACCAATTTATCATTCAGATGATAAAGAAGTTAAAAAAGATAATAAACAAGGTGGTTCTGTCTGGCATCAAATTTATAAACACTTAATGAACGGTGTCTCTCATATGTTACCATTCGTCATCGGAGGTGGTATCTTAATTGCTATTGCATTTATGATCGATACTTTCGCTGGTGTTCCTCAAGATAGTAATTTTGGAACTGGTACTGTTGTTTCTGCTTTATTTAAAGGAATCGGAGACACTGCATTTGGCTTCATGTTGCCAATATTAGCAGGATTTATCGCTTATTCTATCGCTGGAAGACCTGGATTAGCTGTCGGTATCGTCGGAGGTGCTTTAGCTAAATCGTCAACATTCTCAATTGAATATACAATAAGTGGAACTGATCACGGAGCTTCCGCAGGATTCTTAGGAGCATTAGCTGCTGGATTCATCGCTGGTTATATTGTTAAATTATTAGAATTATGTTGTAAGAAATTCCCTAAATCACTTGAAGGATTAAAACCTATGTTAATATATCCAGTATTCGGAATATTAATTATGGGTGGAGTCATGTATTTATTAAATACACCATTCATCTATGTTAATTTAGGAATTACAAAAGGTTTAAACTGGTTAGGTGAACACAATTTAACTATATTATTAGGTGCTTTACTTGCTGGGATGATGGCTATCGATATGGGTGGTCCTATCAATAAAGCTGCTTACGTATTTGGAACAGCAATGCTTACTGCTGCTGCAGCCTCAACTGACCCAGCTTACCAAACATATTGCTACCAAATGATGGCTGCAGTTATGATTGGAGGTATGGTCCCTCCACTTGGAATTGCACTATCAGCAACATTATGCCCCCAAAAATGGACTAAAACAGAAAGAAAAGAAGCTATGGTTAACTATGTAATGGGCTTAGCTTTCATTACAGAAGGTGCTATCCCTTACGCAGCTAAAGATCCTTTAAGAGTTATCTCTTCTTCTGTTGTTGGATCAGCTGTAGCGGGATTATTAAGCGTAGTATTCGGATGTACACTTATGGCACCTCACGGAGGAATCTTCGTAATTGCTGTTACAGGAAATTGGTATTTCTATCTATTATCAATATTAATTGGTACAATAATAACAGCAGTTATGTTAAGTATATTAAAGAAGGATGTCGATAATCCTGAATTAGGTAAATTTAAAGGTATTAGTTTTAAAAGGAGAAAGAAATAATATGAAAACATTTAAGTACGTTATTAAAGACAAAGAAGGAATCCATGCTCGTCCAGCAGGAATCGTCGTAGGAGAAGCTAAAAAATACACTTCCACCATTTCAATTTTTAACAAAGGCAAAAAAGCAGATTTAAAGAGAATCTTTGGTGTTATGGGATTATGCGTAAAAGCAAATGAGGAAGTTGAAATTCAAATTGAAGGTGCAGATGAAGAAGCTGCTTCTAGTGCACTTTTAAAAGTATTTGAAGATAATTTATAAATTTTTTATAAGCCTACAGTTATTGCTATAGGCTTATTTTAATAGAAAGGATAGTTTATGAAAGAATATAATTCTAAACGTATTTTCGATGGGTATTCACTAGGTAAATTGGTAGTATATCAAAATAAAAAGAGTGAAGCTAAAGAAGAATTTTTAGGCAAAGAAGTTGAAGAAAATAGATTTTTTGAAGCTAGAGAAAAAGCTATTGAATCATTAGAAAAATTATATCAAGATACATTAATTAAATTAGGAAAAGATGAAGCACAATTATTTTTAACACATAAATTGATGGCTGAAGATTTAGATTTTGAAGATTTAGTAAAAGAAGGTATCTCTAAAAATTTAAATGCTGAAAAAGCTACCGAAGAAGCTAGTAAACAATTATCCAGTATGTTCTCTTCAATGGATGATGCTTATATGAAAGAAAGAGCGAGAGACGTCATTGAAGTAGGTAATAAAATAATAGATATTTTAACTAAAAAAGAAGATTTAACAATATTAAAAGAGCCTTCGATTGTCATATGTGATGATCTTCCATCTAGTGAACTTATGAAATTTGATAAGAATCTTTTAATAGGTTTAGTTTTAGTTAAAGGAAGCATCAATTCTCATGTTTCTATTTTAACTAGAATGCTAGAAATCCCTTCTATCTGTTCAATTGATAATTTAGTTATAGACGAATCATTAAATGGTAAATTTGCTATTGTGGATGGATTAAAAGGTAAACTTATAATCAATCCTAATTCTAAAGAGATAACAAAATATTCTAAAATCAAAGAAACATATTTAAATGATATTAAAGAATTATCTCAATTAAAAGGTAAAGAAACCGTAACAAAAGATAATAAAAAACTAAAGATATACGCAAATATCGCTTCAAGTTACGAAGTTGAAAATGTAATTAAAAACGATGCGGAAGGTATCGGACTATTTAGATCAGAATTCATATATTTAGATAGTAAAACATATCCTAGTGAAGAGGAACAATTTGTACATTATAAAAAAGTTGTTGAAGAGATGAAAGGTAAGGAAGTTATCATCAGAACTTTAGATATTGGTGCTGATAAAAAGGTTGATTATTTCGATTTACCTAATGAAGAAAATCCAGCTTTAGGATATCGTTCAATAAGAATCTGCAAAGATAGACCTTCAATGTTTTTAGATCAATTAACTGCGTTATATAGAGCGTCTGCATATGGAAATTTATCTATTATGATACCGATGATTATTTCGGTTAGTGAAGTCGAATTTGTTAAAGAGATGTGTATATTAGCTAAAAATAATTTAACATCTAGAGGAATAAAATTTAATCCTAATATGAAAATAGGCATTATGATTGAAACTCCTGCTGCTGCTATAATTTCAGATGAGTTAGCAAAACATGTAGATTTCTTCTCTATTGGAACTAATGATTTATCTCAATATACTTTAGCAATCGATAGGGTGAATCCTTTATTGAATAAAACATTTAATCCTCATCATAAAGCTATATTAAGATTAATTAAATTAACTATAGAAAATGGTCATAAAGCTAATATTCCTGTAGGAATTTGCGGAGAATTAGCAAGAGATGAAAAACTTGTTCCATTCTTTGTCAGTTTAGGAATCGATGAACTATCTGTATCTCCTTCTTATATTCTTAAATTAAGAAAACAAATATCAACTATAGATACAAAAACAGTCGATGTAACTATTTAATTATTTTCGCCAAAACATAATTAAAATTTAAAACACAATAAGTTGAATCTTGTTGTGTTTTTTATAACAAAATCATTTTTAAATTATTATTAAACATTCAAATAAAATAAATTAATCAAGAATAAAAAAGCGCAATCAATTAAAGTGATAAAAACTCGAAAAAGCGCAATCATCTAATATTTATTTTTATAACAAAAAAATGTTTAATTATCTATTAATCATTAATAAAATCTACTATTTTATCTTTAACAATTTTAGTTTGTTCATCTACTGTTATTGAAGGTTCACCATCATTAGACATCAATCCATAATCTCCAAAATATGAATGATTTCCCCCTTCAATTATATATTCAGTTAAATTAGGTAAATTAGATTTATTTGCATTATATTTATCGATTTTTAAAACTTTATCTTCACTAGCTAATAAAGATAATGTTTTTAAGTTACTATATGTAGATAAATCTACAGTTGAATAACTAGCTAATAATATCAATCCTTTATATTCTTTATAATGTTTATTTAAATAAGAACTAGCCATGCTACCACCTAAAGAATGACCACCTATATACCAATTAGTTACATTAGGAAGAAAATCTTTTTTGTTATTTACTGCATTAATATTAAAAACAGCTAAATTAAAAGGCATTTTAATAAGCACTGAACCAATTCCATTATCACATAAATCTCTTAATAAATGAGCATATGATCTATAATCTACTTTTCCTCCTGGATAAAATATAATTCCACTACTATTTTCAACTTCTTTTTTAGGAGAAAACACTATACATTTCTTTTCTTCTTTCACAGTTGAATAATCTGAATCTTTTAAATAAGTTAAGCAATTATCTGTAGGTTTATAATAAATTGAAACGTAAGTAAAAAAGCTTATGCAAATCGCTAATACAAATGTTCCAATTATAGATAGAGTTATAACAGTTCCTTTATGTTTAAATTTCTTTTTTTCCATACTTAAAACTATACTCTTTTTAATTTAAAATATGTAATGTTTTTTATTTAATGCAATCAAATATTTCTTTTACACAATCGTTAGGATAACAATAAAAGAATGTTTCATGATTTAAATTTTGTTCTCTTATATCTGTATTTTTTTAAAATGTTTAATATAGCTTTTACGATAGTTTTTACCCATTTTTAATGGATAAAAAATATGAATTTTAGTAAAACCATCATCAATTCCATTTCCAATTGATGTTACTAAATCTAAAACATATTGATTATAAATACTTTTCTCTGTCACTTTATCTTTAATAGAATCAACCATAAAAGAAGATAAAAATTCTTTCATTTTTTTATATCTAATTAAATCTTCTTTTTTAGCCTATCCATCTTTTCATTCATTACATTAGGTAATTTTTGTTCATGAATCATCTTATATAAAATAGAAGTCATTATTTTTCTTTTATAGAAGCTAATAGTTTATTTCTGTGATCTAGATCACTACTTCCTAAAATAATACGATCTATTTTAATGTTGTTACTAGCAACGAAATATCTAGCGAAACTTTCTTCTAAAGAACAAGCGTAAATTGCGTGAACGCGATTGCTATAATTATTTTTAATATATTCTTCAATAAATATTGTCTCTTTTTCCATGTATTCATATTCACCATCTTCAGATTCATCAAATCCAGAGAATAATACTACAATTATTTGATATTTTTCATTTAATAAAGGCACAACTTTATCAAATAACGAATAATGACAACAAGTTCCTAGAATTAATAAAATTGCTGGTTTTTCTTTATCGCTTGATGTATAAAAATTTCATGTTAGTCTCCTATAACTTGATAATATCAATAATTTCACATCTATATAATTTATATTCAAGTTAAAAGACCTAGTATGTTATAATCTCGATATAAAACTAACAAAATCCTTCATGATTATCCAAACAATTTTAATGTATTTATCACAAATTCCATTAATCGGTATGTATATTATCGCCCTAATTGATAAAGATAATAATTCAACATATTTATTAGACGCATTCGGTTTAACATTTAGAATTTCGCTTGTAATAGTTGTGTTAATCGCTATAACAAACATCATAATTTCATTCTTATCAATTAGAAAAGAAGGTAAAGATTTGTCAAGATTCACTATGATTTTAAAGCTTATTCAAATACCTTGGTATATTTTAAATTTCTTCTTTTCAGTTTTAGTAATTTAAGGTTTAACGAATATTTTCTTCTTTATGTTAACTCCACTAGTTGCTGTTATTGCTATGTTATCCACGTATATTTTTATGATTTCAATAAGTTTGTATGAAATTATTTATTTAATAAAAGGACTTATAAAAAAGAATATAAAATTTTCTTGGATTTATTTATTATCGATCGTTTTTATGTTTATATTTGTTTTAGATATTCCAGGATCAATTATTATTTATATAAAACAAAATCAAAATAATAAAATTATTTAAAAAGAGTTAAGAAAATGTATGGTTTTTAATTTTTAAGACTTTTTATTATACTGCTTATTTCTTTTAACTTTATTCCATTTTGGCTTAGATAACATACCAAAACAAATAGTCACGATATAAACAACTGAAAAGAATGGGAACATTAATGCCCCATCAACAAGATCTCTTCGTCTTTTAGCACCCATCTTTTTATAATCCAATAATATAAGTAAAAATCCTTGTAACCAACCACAGAATAAAAATAAAAACACCAAGACAACAGCTATTACAATCAATGTAGTATAAAATAAATTCAAATAATATTCAGTACCTAAAGATGTAGCGATATTTCCATAGCCACAAAGCCCTAAATATATAATATTATAGATATAATATAAAGGTAACCAAGAACACAACAAAACACAAATAATATTGAAAAAATATGTTAAAAATAACTCTAAATAAGAAAATTTAAATGTAACAAAGAACTTCAAGAATAACTTTCCTAATTTGCCAAATATTAATTTTCTACTTCCTGAACCGATACGAATATTTCTATTGTATGTATCTTTTAAAGTAGATGGTAAATCTTCATAAATTACAGCATCTTCAATGAAGTGTCCTTTAATTCCTTCGTTCATTAAGTCAATTGTAAATTCAGCATCTTCACTGATTGTATAGCACTTATATCCACCTCTATTTTTAAGCACATCGTAACTTACCATCATTCCAGGACCATTTACGTGAGCTCCAATATGTAATTTTTCTCTGACTCTACTTCCAAATCTAGAATCAAAAACATAATATAATCCACAAGCTTTAGTATATAAATTTTGAGTCATATTTTTTGCTGATTCATAGCCTCTAGCAAACTTAACTCCGTTTTGGAAAGCATCATTCATCAAAGATAAAAATTCATCATTAACATAGTTATCAGCATCTAATCTAACAAGGAAATCATATTCTTTTTCAACATTATTTAATATGTAATCAAATGCGTAATTTAAACAATATGCTAAAAATGCTTCTTTAGGATTATCATTATTATAAATAATAGGAATAGCTCCAGCTTTTTTAACTAATTCTATAGTATTATCAGTACAATTGTGACATGCGACATAGACATCATATTTATCTTTTGGATATGTTTGATGATTAAATAAATGAGTCAATGTATCATAAATTACATCTTCTTCATTATGTGCTGGAATAATAACAGCAATCTTTCCTTTTTTATCTGATTTAGGGTATGTTTTCTTTTTTAGCCAAAAGAAAATCATATATATTAATTGAAGTAAAAAAGGAATACCAATTAAATACAAAACGACTTGGTTAATAATATCTAGTACTTTATATAAAATCTCATGCCACAACATTTTTTGTACCTATTTTTCTAAAAATAAATCTATTCGTTTATCTAATTCTTCTTTTCCTAAAATTTTAAGGATAGAGAATAAATTTGGTGTTACTTTTCTTCCACTTACAATAACTCTTAAAATTTCACAGAAATCATTCATATTTCCTTTATAAGCAGATGGATTGAGTTTATAAGCTTTAGAATCTATTGCAAAATTATATTTATTTGCGATATTTTTAACGTTGTTATACCAATTATTTTCATCACCTTCTAAGAAATAATTTTCTTTATAAACTTTTAAGATTGATTTAATTGTATCGTGATCAATTGATTCATTAAATTCGTAACCATTTGAAACGATTTTACTATATTCATCAAAATCAAAGAATTTGATATTTTCATAAATATCGCCATATTTTGCATAGTCTTTTCTAGGATTTTTCTTTTCTCTTTCGATATTTAAAATTTCAGTGTATTTATCTCCTAATTTATTGATTAACTCAGTTAATTCTGGAGAATAAATTTTAGCCCATTCTTTAGATTTAGAAGATATTTCATCTTTATTCATATAACCTAAAATCTCTCTACCATAGAATGCTAATTTATTAATATCAAATAAAGCTCCATCCAAACTCATCTTTTTAATATTAAATTTAAAATGATCTAAATCGTAATCTTTTGTTTGGACGATAAAATCTTCATAATTTGAATTAGCTATAGTCATTAAATAAACTAATAAAGATTTAGGTTCATATCCTGATTCTAAGAAGAAATCGACACTTGCTTCATTATCTTTTCTCTTACTTAATTTTCTTCTAGTTCCATTATCCATCTTCATAATGACAGGAAGATGAGCATATTTAACTGTTTTAAATCCTAAAGCTTTAAATAATTCGATATGAATTGGTAATGATGGAAGCCACTCTTCACCTCTAGTTACTAAATTGGTGTGCATAAAATGATCATCACATGCGTGAGCAAAATGGTATGTTGGTAATCCATCACTTTTTCTAATGACGATATCTTGATCGTTTTCAGTTAATTCAAGTTCACCTCTGATTTCATCTTTAACTTTAATTTTATTTAAATGATTTCCACTGGACTTAAAACGGATAACATATGGTTTTCCTTCTTCAATATATTCAATAGCTTTACTTATATCTAAATCTCTATAAATAGCATATTTTCCATAAATACCAGTAATCTCTTTATTTTTAGTTTGTTCATCTCTAATTTTAACCAAATCATCTTCGCTTAAAAAACATGGATAAGCGATACCTTTTTTAATCATATCTTTGATGACAACATCGTAAATATGTTTTCTATCAGATTGTTTATAAGGTCCATAAATTCCTTTTTCAACATTTCCTAAATAACCTTCATTAGGAACAATATTAAATTTAGCAAGTTGTTCGATTAATTTATTCCCGCTACCTTCTATTTCTCTTTTTGTATCAGTATCTTCAAGTCTAGTGTAAAAAACTCCTTCACTATCATGAGCAAGTTTAAAAGCGACCATGCTTGTAAATAAACTACCTGTATGTAAAAATCCTGTTGGTGAAGGTGCAAAACGTGTAACTTTGGCCCCTTCTTTTAAATTTCTTTCAGGATATTTCTTTTCTAAATCGTCAATTGTTTCGTTAATTGAAGGAAATATAAGGTCTGCTAATTTTTCGTTTAAATTCATAAAATTCTCCTTTGACTTTTTAATCTATATTAAATATAATATTTAAGCATGCAGGTGTAGTTCAGTGGTAGAACGTAACCTTGCCAAGGTTAATATGCGGGTTCGATTCCCGTCACTTGCTCCATTTATTACATGCATTACTCGACAACTTAAGTCGAGTTTTTTATTTGCTTTCATCATCGCTTTTACCATCATTAGAAGTGTCATCTTTATTTTTTTCCTCATCTTTCACTTCTTTTTCGTATTGTTCTTTAAATTCTTTAGTTCTTTTTTCAATGAGATTAAGTTCATCTTCAGCTTCTTTATCTAAATTTATTTTTTCTCTTTGATAACTCACTTGTGCTTCAACAAATTCTACGAAGCCACTAACAGCATAATTTCTATATTCTCCAGCGATTTCTAAATAATGATTAAATAAGATAGGATAGAAAATTAAAGATAAAATTAATGCTATAACAATGCTTGTTAAAGAAACAATAAGCATAAAACTATACGCATTTAAATTTTCTAATTTAGAAAAAGCAAAGAATAATCCTAAATAACTTCCGATAAAGAAAGTGAAGAAAACAACAAGTATAATCCAAGAATATTGATAAAATTCTTTTATAAATTCTTTTCTATGTTGTTTAATAACTTGTTTAAATACATAATTAAATACTTTTCTAGGAACATTAATAAAATTACCTGCTAAAGCAAATTTAAGAATATTAATTAATAAATTTCTTAAAAAGAAAAATAAACTTAAACAAAGCGCTATAAGATTAGAAACCATTATTGGCATCGTAAATAATTGAGAATTTTCACTTATTGCCTCTAATATTTTTTCGTAAGAAGTAACATCACTTAAACCATCAAAGAAAGCTTTATAAGTTGGATCAGCACTGTATAATATTCCTAATATAATTCCTTCAGCGATAGATGTAGTAAATATAAAAATTAAAAAAGAAATAATTAACGTTAACCAAGTATTTAGTAATCCTTTAAATGGAGGTTTAAATCCAAATTTTGAAGTTTTAAATAAACTTTTTATACCCACTTTTTCTCTATCAGGGCCTTCTAAAACTGCATTATTAGCAAAGTAAGAATATAAAAATGGAGATAATAAACCGACAATTGCCATTATAAATACTAAAAGCAAAAGAATTGACCAAATATTAGAAAATTCACTAGTGCTAGTTAAATATAAAAATAACGCACTTAACACATATAAAATCAATACAACAAAAGAAACACTCCCACTTAAAGAGAGTGTATAATTTATATCTTTTTTAAATTTAGAATATGGAAAATTATTCTTCTTGTTCATCGTTTACCGTACTCCCATATAATTTTTTAATATCTTTTACTGCGTAACTTAATTGGCTTTCATTCATCTTTTTAACATTTCTTGACTCGATAGTTTTTATAAGTTGAGGAAATTTCTTTCTAGAGACTATAAAGCTTTTTTCGTCGCATAATTTATTGATATCATTGACGATACAATCATCATTAATAATAACAATTGAGATAAAGAAAGATTCATCGATTTGAGTCATTAAAGAAAGTTTATTAACTCTTAACATATTCATATTCATAGGGTTGCTAATCTCTTTTTTCTCTTCGTTTTTATTTACGAATATCCAGACATTATCTTCGCTAGCTCCGCTAATTCCACCGCGATAATATCTATCTTTAATTACGTAAATATATTTTTCTCCAAAAAGAATATGATCAATTTTACAGATTACTTGATTATCATTTTTTAACACTAAATTATTAATAAGATAATAATCTTTTATTTCTGCTACCTTTCTTATCTTTTTATAATAAGAATCTTTAAAATGTTTTACTTGATATTTTTTTCTAAAGAAAGGGAAGCATGCTAAAAATATAATTAATATTGCAACTAATATCGCACTACTAATTATTATCCACTTCCATGTTACACTAGATAAAGAAAAATCAAATACCATTAGTCTGCCATTTTTAACGCAAGTTTAAACATATCATTTAATTTAGATTGTCTTTCTTCTTTTGTTAAATCCTTTTCATCTTTATTAACGAATGTATCACTTACAGTTAAGATACATAATGCTTTTTTATGTAATCTCATAGCGTTAAGGAATAAACCGTAACTTTCCATTTCAACACCTAAAATACCTAAATCAGCAAACTTTTTATAATATTCTGGATTTGCATCGTAAAAAACATCACTACTAAAGATAGGACCAACATGAACATTTAAACCCATCTTTTGAGCGTTATTATAAGCTTTAAGCATTAAAGAGAAATCGCTACAAGGTGCTAAAACTCCACCTTGAAGATCAAATTGATAAGCAAAATTTGAAGAAGATGATGCTGATGTAGCAATAATTACATCGCCGACATGACATTCTTTTTGATATCCGCCGCATGTTCCAATTCTAATAATATTTTCTACACCGTAAAAAGCATATAATTCATAAGAATAGATACCTATTGAAGGAACACCCATACCACTAGCCATGATACTGATTTCTTTTCCTTCTTTTGTATGGCCTGTAAACCCTAAAATTCCTCTTGTACTAGTAACTTCTTCGTAATCTGCTAAAAAGTTTTCAGCGATGTACTTTGCTCTTAAAGGATCTCCTGGCATAAGTACAGTTTTAGCAAAATGTGCATTATCATTAATGTGTGTTGACATATCTTTTCCTCCTGTAATCAATCAAAAAATGAAATTCTATCTTTAGCGTTTAAAATTATTTTCTTCCAATTTGTAACGCTGTTTTTATGGCTCATCTTTGGTAGCTCATCAACTTTAAACCGACCTACCTTATCAGTTTCAGTTTTTTTAAATTCTATAAATTTATCGGCTTTAGCTCTAAATATAATTTGACATTCAGGAACCGCATTAAAATTTATTTCACCATCATTTTCTTCATTTGTTCCTTTAAAAATGTAACCGATCAATTCTAAATCTTTAATTTTACATCCAGCTTCTTGTAAGCATTCTAATTTAGCAGTTTCACTAGGAGAATCAAATAAATCGCACCATCCTCCAGGAACGCTATACCCTAAATCATCAACTTCTCTAACGAGTAACACTTCATCATTCCCATTAAAGATGCATGTTCTAACACTTAAATTAGGAGTTGGATAAACATCTCTACTAAAGAAGTTTTCTCTATTGAATTTTAAATTAGTAAATTTATTTAATGCGTCCATAGATTTCTTTTCTAATCTATCGTAATTTTCTAAAGCGTAAGGATCTTTAGAAAATAATTTACCAATTTTAGATATAGTTAGAACTTCGATAACATAATCGTAAAAATATTGATTATTGTTGATTGACGTTTTCATCTTCATGAACTCCATTTTCAGCATTCGTTAATGGAGCATCTTCGTTCATTAAATTTTCAAAAGCAGTTATAAATTGATTGCTTGGATAGCTTTCAATCTCTCCATTATACGCAATAGAGATTCTACCAGTTTCTTCACTAACAACAATTGTAACAGCATCACATATTTCACTAATTCCGATACTCGCTCTATGTCTAGAACCATATTTCCCAATTAAAGGTTTTGTTGTTGGAGAATAATAAACACTAGCTGCGACAATCTTATTCCCTCTAATGACAACAGCACCATCATGTAATCTAGTTCCTGGATAAAATATAGTAATCAATAATTCAAAAGTGATAGGTGCATCTAATCTTGTACCGTTTTTAATAATACCATCAAGATTGTCTTTCTTTTCAAAAGTCATGATAGCACCTATTTTATGTTTTGATAAATAAAGTGTTGTTTCGTTAATTACTCGATATAAAGATTCGTGATCATAAATCTTTTCAATATCGGTATTCTTTTTATCAATCAAACTATTTTTATTTTTTGGGCTAAATTTATTAGCTACAAAATTTCTAATTTCAGCAAGATTGACATAAAAAGAAATCATAATTACAAAAAGTAAAATAAATAAAAGCAATGTAAAAAAATTGTCTAAAACAAATATATGAGCTAAAAGTGCTAATCCAGAAATAACTGATGTAGTAATTCTAACTGTCTTTCTCTTTAAAAAATAATAAACTAATGTATTTAATGCGCCTAAACCAATAATAACGAGAACAAAGTCTACTATATTATTTACGCTCATTTCACCATGAAATATTGTTACCATAACTCTTCTCTTTTCCTAATCTTTAATAT
>CAVKZO010000033.1:0-16277 GCA_963661135.1 Lachnospiraceae bacterium
AATTATACTATAATTATAAAGATTAAAGGAGAATTGAATATGGATGAAAAGAAACAAAAAATCTTAGAAAAATCTATAAAAACATTCGAAGGATTAATTTTAGTAGCTATCGGAATCATCTTTTTATGTTTTTATAATAACGATGGATTAAAAAATGCTATCAGTTATTGTGTCGGTACTGTATTTTTAATCTTTGGCTTATTTTCTATTTGCTTATCTTTTTTATTAGGGAAAGGAATTTTAAGTAGCGATGTTATAACAGGTTCGCTTATCTCAGCGCTTGGTATCGTTTTATATATATCGCCTGATATACTACAAAAGATACTACCTCTTATAATTTCTATTACTTTATTAATATTAAGTGTAACTTTACTTATTGAATGTGTATTATGCTACATGCAAAAAGATTTAAAAAGAGCGATTATTTACACTGTTGTAATCGTTATCATGTTAGCTTTAGGTATCACAATCTTAGTATTAAAATTCCAAAAAGGTGATGATTTTAATTTCGTTACAATCTTGATGGGTATCACATTTATTATTGGTGGAGTCGGATATGTTCTCGTCACTCTTTTAGGAGATAAAAAGAAATTATCAATAGTAAATAAAAAATCTAAAGATGATAAAGATGTCATTGACAATAAAGATGATTCAAAAGAAGATAAGAAAAAGAAATCTAAACATAAAAAAGATAAAAAAGATGATGATATCATCGAAATTGAACTAAAAGACGATGAGAAAAAAGACGAAAAAGAAGAAGATAAAAACGAAGTTGTCGAAAAGAAATAAAGTAAATAAAAAACTCACGATTTATAAATTCGTGAGTTTTTATTTTATTTAATTTTGAGCACTATTTTTAAAACTTTCTAATCCGGTTAATTCCATAAAGTGTGGTAATGATTCAAGCCAATCGCAGAATACATGCCGCTCTTTTAATTTATGAAATCTTCTTTGTTTATACATTGTTTTAAGTTGTTGGTAATTTGTAACCATAGTTGCGCCTAAACAGAATCCGCATGGAGTTGATGCAACTAATTCTCTCCACTTTTCTTTCTTTAGTACAACATCTTCATCGCTTATTGCGTTATATTCGTCCTTCATCTTGTTTAAAATAGCCAATATATCTTTATTAGTTTCTTTTACACATTGATTTTCTAAATCAAATTTTAAAAGACAATGCATTGTAGATTGAGATGAAACAAAGTCGAACCAATGGTATCTTTGAGCTTCTTTCCACCAATATAAAGGTGCGGTAATATCAAATTCAACTACGCAACCTTTTAAATAATTATCGTGTCCTTCACCATTTTTTGTCGAACCTAAACTAATGGCTCTTTTTAAATCTTTCTCGTTTACTTCTTCTCTATTAAATTTAGTTCTCATAGGGTTTCCGCTTGCTTTAATTGCAAAATCTACGCCGTACACTTCTACTTTTCCAATATTAAAATCCATACTATTCTCCGTTTCTTTTTTATTTTGTCTCTAATAAATTTAATGTTAACGCTAGTCTAGTTAATAATCCTACACCTCCAGGAACAGGAGATAAAAACTTAACTTTTAAATCAGGAACACAATCTCCATAAAGATGATTATCTAAATCTCTATTAATTCCTACATCAATCACAACACAATTTTCTTTATAGTTATATCTATTGTCTAAGAAATATTTTTTGCCGATAGCTACAACGATTAAATCAGCATGTTCTATATAAAACTTTTTATCTTCTTCACTAGTCTTAGAATGCAAAATAGTGACATTCATATTCTTTTTTAGTAATAGATCATGCATCGGTTTACCAACAATATTGCTTCTTCCTAAAATTACGGCATTTTTACCATCAAAATCAAAATTATTATCTTCTAAATATGTTAATATTCCTTTAGGAGTAGCTGGAGAAAATTTAGATAAAGGATTAAAACCATCAACATCTTTTTCTTTAATTACTGCTCTTTTAACTTTTTCTTCATCTATTTGTTTAGGTAGAGGCATTTGAACAATAAATCCAGATATAGAAACATCATTATTTAATTTATCAACAAATTTTAATAATTCATCTTCAGAAATATCCTCATCAAGTTGAAATAATTTATATTCGATACTACATTCAACACAATCTTTAATCTTTCCTTTAATATAGGCGTTACTTGCAGGATCTTTATTTACTTGAACGATTCCTAAACATAATTTTAAGTTATTTTCACTTATTTCTTTTTTGATATTTTCTTTTTTATTTTTTATGTATTCTTTTATATTTTCCATATCAAAATTTTAGCATATTTTATAAAAATTAATAATTAAAGTTATCAAAATTTTAACACTATAAAATAAATTAATTTTTTAATAAATTTATAGGAACAACATAAATTCCGTCTTTTCTTCTATAAGCTGCTCCATTAGCAATTAAAATCATTTTAAAAGATGGTTTTTTAAATTTTTCATCTAATTCATTTTCCAATTTTATTAAGTTTTTAGCAGCTTCTTCAATCCCTTTTTCACTACCAAGTTTAATTTCTATCGCAGCCCATCTACCATCACTTAAATGGATTATAGCATCACATTCTAAACCTTTAGAATCTCTAAAATGTCTAACTTCTCCATCAAGTGAATCAGCATATATTCTTAAATCTCTAATTGCAAAATCTTCAAAAAATAAGCCAAAAGTATTTGCGTCATTCATAAGATCATCTTTAGAAATATTTAAAGCTAAACACGCAATTGATGTATCCACAAAATGTCTTGTAGGTGTTGTTCTTATGGCGCTTTTACTTCTTAAATTAGGAGTCCAAGCATCAATATCTTCGATAATAAATAAATCTTTTGCGATGTCCAAATAACTATTAAATGTTTTAATATCGATATTTCTAGCATTAGATTCAGTAATGTCTTTTAAAATATTTTGATAAGAAGCTTCAGTAGATATATTTCTAGCATAACTTCTCAATAACATTTTTAGTATTTCGGGTTTTTTATTTTTATATTTACTGTTTTCATTATTATCAAAATTAAAAAGACCATCATAATAGTTTCTTGTTATCTCTAAACTTATATTTTTATCTTCAACTAATGAATGTGGCCAACCACCTCTACAAATTAAATAAGCAATATTAGTTAAGGAACTATTTTCATTTAAATTAAAAATTTCATAATTTTTATTATCAAACATTTCTTTTATAGATATTAATCCACTAGAATCTTTCGATTCATATAAAGACATCGTTCTCATTTTAATTGTAACGATTCTCCCTGCTCCTGAATGATAAATTTTGTTTGTTATAAATGGAGTTGCGCTACCAGTTAATATAAATTCACCAAATTGATTATCATCATCAACTTTTTTTCTTATATAATTCCACAATTCTGGTACATTTTGCCATTCATCGATAAGTCTAGGATATTCACCAATTAAAGCGTTTTTTGGATCGCTAGAAACAATATCAATAATACGATTATCTATCAATTCAATACTACTTTTTTTAAAAATGGAACATGTCGTAGTTTTTCCGCAATATTTAGGTCCTACAACTAGAATTGCCCCTGAAGATTTTAATTTTTTATCAATCTTTATTTCGATTAATCTCGTTAAATAGTTATTCATAATCAAATTATAACTATAAAATAAGCGCATTTCAATCAAATTCCCAAACTTGTACCATATAAATTCCCAAGATTGTAAGATTTTAATTCCCAAACTTGTACCATGTAAATTCCCAAGATTGTGAAATTTTATATTTTATAATCATTAAAAAAAGCCTCACTATGAGGCTTATGATTTTATAAATTAGATATTATTTGTATTATTCTAATTGCACTTTCAGTAGAATCACTAGAATCTGAGCTACCTTTTGTTAAAGAAGCACAGAGCAATGCAAAGAATAAAAACAAAATCCCAAATCCAAGGGTTAAATAACTTATGATAAGTTCACTCCCTCTTTCTTTGGTTTTAACGAAAACGTTGAAGCCACCACCAGTAATAGCACCAGAAGCACCTTCAGATTTACCACCTTGGAGTAAACTTAAAACAATAATTAATATAGCAAGAACCCAGAACACATAATCATACCATTGAAGCATCGTTTTAATTTCTCCTTTCGTAGCCCTAATATTTTATATCATTAATAAAATTAATGCAATTACTAAAAAGATACAATAATTCCACCTTCTAAAGAATAATAAGCGCATAAGCATTTATTTTCTTCTATAACTATCGAATCAAATTCATATTGTTTTTCTATTAAATCTTTTAAAATCATAGCGAATTCCTCATTCTTTGTATGAGATATAATACATTTTCTTCCTTTAGTAGATGTTACCATATTTCCAATTTCAACTGATAATTTTTTAATAACTCCAGCAAAAGTTCTTATTTTAGCCATTATTTTAATTTCACCATCATCACCATAACAAAGCGGTTTAATAGATAACTTACTAGCAATAAAACCTAAAATTTTATTAACTCTACCATTTCTAATTAAATTATCAAACTTATCTAAAACAAATAACAATTTATTTTCATCCCTCTGCTTATTTAACTCTTTTTCAATTTCTTCAAAACTCTTATTTTCTTTAATTAATTCTACAGCTTTATCAGTTAATATTCTCATAGCACCAGCAACCAATTTTGAATCGATAACCATAACGTTTTCAGGATGATCATACATATTTTTAGCTACATTTGCACTATTAAAAGCACCACTTAATTTAGATGATATTGTAATAATAATATAATATTCAGCATCATAAAGTTTAGATAAAAAAGTATCCGGAGATGGACAACTTGAAGAAGTTTTTTCTTTTGTTTTGCTTAATTCTTCTAACAATTCTTCTTCAGAAATACTTCCATCATCTACATATTCTTTATCGTTAATTCTTATACTTAAGGGTGCAACATCAAAATCGATATCATTTTCATTTTTTAAATAATCTTTTGTTAAATTTGACGAACTATCTACAATAATTTTATACTTCATAATTAACCTCATTTTATCTAGTTTTCAAAACTACATATATATTAAATAAAACTAAAATAAAGTCAATATAAAATGTTGAAATTTCTTCTATTTATTAAATGACAAACTAAATACAACATTTTTTTAATTTGTCACCTAACCATATCATACGAGATTATTATTATTAATATAGTCTCGATCTCTTAACATATATTGACAACTTATATTTGTATATTTATATCTATAATGATAATCAATACTATTACCATCTTGATTATTAATCAATTTTAATCCAACATAAATATAATTATCATAATTTTCAGCTATTAATTCATGTAAATTAATGCCAAATTTATTGTTGAAACTTTGATATTTTAAATGACTAACATAATTTAAATTCCAGTCCTTAGATGTAAATTCTATTGGATCAATATTTAACTTATAGATATTATTTAAATTAAAGTCATTAATAAAAAATAAATTTCTTCATATAAATCATCACATATCTTTTTGCTATTTTGATAATATAAATTTCCCGCTGTGACATATATTAAAATCATTAGCTTTATCTACATTATTTTTAGGATATTCAACACCAAAAGATTCCCAAAAATAATTAATACATCCAGATGACTCACTAAGATAATCAAAATTATTATTGCTATTCAAAGTTGAACATGATGATAATGTTAAAACATTAAATACTAAAAAAATAAATGTTACATTTCTTCTTTTCATTTTTAAAATCTAGGAATAACAATTCCCGTTCCTCCACTATTTAAATCTGCATTACAGTAAATGCAAGTTCTATTATTACTAGAATCAACTACTGAAACATATAACTTATCATTCTCTACACGAGTAATGTCATTTGTTATAGTGTTTTAATTACCAATATTTATTAAAACGCTTAATATTACACCTATTAAAAATAGATGTTTCATTGTTTTCCTCCTTGTATTATTAATTAATTATGCTAACTTTTATAAAGAAATATAAAATGAAATATAAAAATAATTAATACAATTTTAATATTTTTTTATATTAAAAATGTTTTCCAAAAATTAAAAGCAATGAACGCTTCTATCCTTAAAACAATAAGTAAAAAATATGATTATGCTCAAGATAAAATATTTAAAGTTGCTTAATGCCAAACTATTCAATTCTTGAAAGCTTATATGCTATTTATTTAATATTTTTTATATATTTTGTCGTATATTTCTTTTCCTTCAACAAATGAAAATTTATTTTCTTTAATAAAATCAATTAATTCTTCATTTCTTTTATATCTATTAGATTTTTCAATACAAAAATCATATATTTTCTTATATATATATATCAAACTCAAGAATAGTTAATTTTAAATACAATGCAAGTTGGATTAATTTAATTTTAATTTTACAATGGTTATTGTTTATTAAACCATCCTTATGTTTATTAAATAAATATGTACATGAAAAATTACAATCATTTACAACTGAAAAATAAAATGTATAATATTTTACCTTATAATGTTTACTTATTTCGGTTGAATAAAACTTAAATTTATTAATCATTGATGTTTCGTCAAAAGAAACATCACCATTGTTTTTATCGAGATAAATTTTCCTATTAAATATTATGAATTCTATCATTTAAATCGTAATACCAAACATAATAACAAAAATCAATCATAATATAACCACCACTATCCCAATCAAAAAAACTTAGCTCTAAAGAAATTGTTTCGTCCTCTCGATTAACATAACCGTCATAAAGATTTTCTTCATTGATTTCTAATTTTTTAGAATATGAAAAACCCTTATACCACTCACTTATAATTTCTTCATAAGAAAAAACTAAAGGACTGTCATTATAAAAATAGGTTAAATTAATTTTTATTTTATTGTTAACATTATCTAAATTTATATTTTGTTTAAAACAAAAAACTTTATAAGGAATATAGATATCATTTTCGTTTTCTATTTTAATAAATTCATGTTGTGACGATACATCAGAACAAGTAGGACATTTATTATTATCATTGCATCCGCAAAGCAACATTATTACAGATAAAGTTGACAAATTGTTTTTAAATATTCTATTCATTATTCTATACTCCTGAAAATTATAAACGAACAAACGTAAGCATAGTAGAAACATTTAAATAATGTATTTAATAAAATTAAAATTCTCCTTGCTTCTTGTAAGTAAATTATATCAAATGACACATTCTATACACTTTAATTATACCAAAAATAAGATGCAAATCCATTTTTATCTCATATTGATTTATATTAAAAAATAATTAAAAAAATAGAAGCAATAGTTGCTTTTATTTTTTCTTATCTACAATTCATAAAATAGCAATAAGTTATACTAATAAGTCTTTGATTTACTTATTTAATTCTTGAACAATCAATTTATTAGCTACTGCAGGATCGATTTTACCACCAGTTTTTCTCATAATTTGTCCCATAACAAAACCTTGTGCTCTCGTTTTACCAGCTTTAAAATCACTAGGTAATGTTGGATTAGATGTTATAACCTCTTTAATTAATGATAAAATCTTTGCTTCATCGCTGATTAAAGATGCACCAGTCTCTTCTTTAAT
The DNA here is from genome assembly GCA_963661135.1 of Lachnospiraceae bacterium. GTDB lineage: Bacteria > Bacillota_I > Bacilli_A > RFN20 > CAG-826 > Onthovivens. The sequence goes on from CAVKZO010000033.1 coordinate 7,541, forward strand.
CTTAATTGGAGATTTATTTTCTTTAACAACTCTAGCAAAAATATCTGCACCTTGAGTCGAGTTAATTTCTTTATTTTTAAGTAAATCTACAAGTTCGGCAATATATTTTGGTTCAACATTAAAATCTTTAATATCTAATGCTTGTTTATTTAAGTAACCTAATACAGAACTGATAATAAAATTAGCTAAATTTTGATAATTATTTGTATATTCAGCACATAAATCATAATAATTTGCATAATCTACATTAGATAATAAAATCTTAATATCAGTAGGATTTAATTCATAATTTTTATTAAATCTATCGTATTTTTGATCGTAAAGTTCAGGACAAGTATCAATTGCGTTTTGAATAAAGGTATCATCAATTTTTATAGGAGCAATATTTGGTTCAGTAAAATATTTATAATCAGCAGCTTCTGTTTTAACTCTCATTAAAACAGTTTCTTTTTTAGCTTCATCATATCTTCTTGTTTCTTGTTGAACTTTTTGACCTAACAAAAGAAGTTCAGATTGTCTTTTAATTTCAAAATCAATTGCTTTTTCAATATGTGCTAAAGAGTTTATATTTTTAACTTCAACTTTAGTACCGAATTTTTCGACACCATATGGTCTAATAGAAACATTGACGTCACATCTAAGACTTCCTTCTTCCATCTTTCCATCACTAACATTAGAAAACGTTACGATTTCCCTAATCTTTTCAACATATTTTCTAGCTTCTAATCCGCTTCTTAAAACAGGTTTAGAAACAATTTCAATCAAAGGAATTCCTGCACGATTATAATCTAAAAGGGTATAATCACTAAAATGGTGTTGCATACATGTATCTTCTTCCATGTGAATTCTTTCGATATCACATCTTTTTTTAACACCATCTACTTCAATTTCTAAATAGCCTTCTTTCCCGATAGGTCTCGCTTGTTGAGTAATTTGATAACCTTTTGGTAAATCACTATAGAAATAGTTTTTTCTATCAAACCACAATTCATGGTCGATTTCCATATGTAAAGCATTTGCAACTCTTATTGCGTTTTTTACAGCTTCTTTATTGACTCTAGGCATCGTGCCAGGAAAAGCTATATCTAAAGGAGCAATCAAAGTATTTGCTTCAGCTTTAAAATCGATTGGAGCACATGAAAACATCTTTGATTTAGTTTTCATTTCAACGTGTATTTCTAATCCGATAATAGCTTCAAAATTCATACTATTTTCCCTCCTTATTTGTGTTTACACTCAAATTTTTATAACCAGTTAATTTCTCAACTTTTAACGCTATTTCAAATAAATTAACTTCATCGAAAGGTTTATTTGTAAAATTGATTCCAAATGGTAAACCATTTTCAAAACCTAAAGGTAAAGTAATCGAAGGGAAACCACCAAAATTACCAATTGCTAAATAATTATCCGCAATTAAATAAGTATCTGATAATTTATCACTAGATCCATTGATTAAAGGTGCGGTTGAAGGTCCAGCTAAACCGACAATAGAATCGTAATCTTTAAATATTTCATTAACTTTATTGACTAATAAATGTCTAATCTTTTGAGCTCTTAAAAATACTTCTTCTTGGTTTTCACTCATTAAAGCGTAGCTTCCTAAAACAAATCTTCTTTTAATTAAATTAGAAAAACCTTTTGTTCTAGCGTTAATCATAACTTCTTGATAACTCTTTCCATCATAATATGGACCAAACTTAATACCATCTAAGTTAGCGTTATTTGATGTAGCTTCTGCACTACTAATAACAATATAAGCAGGATAAATACTAGCTAATAAATCTTTGTCGATTGACACGAATTCAATAGTCGCTCCAGCTTCTTTTAATTCTTTCATCAATTTATCGAATGATTCTTTCATAACTTTATTATCGATAGAATCATAAACTTCTTTTAAAATACCTATTCTTTTACCGCTTATTTTGCTATCAGTTGGTAAATAACTAACAGGTCTTTCTTTAAAAGAAGATGTAGAATCATATTCATCGTGTTTACTTAAAACATTCAATAATAGACTTGCATCTTCAACGCTTCTAGTAAAGTAAGCAACATGATCTAAACTAGGTGCAAATGGGAATAATCCATATCTAGAAATTAATCCCCATGTTGGTTTAAAACCAACTAATCCAGAAAAAGAAGCAGGTTTTCTAACTGAATCTCCTGTGTCACTTCCTAAAGCAAAAGGAACGATTCCGCTACATACACTAACTGCACTACCACAACTTGATCCACCAATTAAATGAGTGTGTGTTTTATCATACGGATTATATGTTGTTCCTTTATGACCGCTAGTTCCAGTGCCACCCATTGCAAGTTCATCTAATGTTGCTTTAGCAATTAAAATAGCTCCATTTTCATTTAATAAGTTAATAACTGTAGCATCAAATAATGGTATATAACCATTTAAAATATTACTGCTTCCAGTTGTTTCAATATTCTTTGTAGAGAAATTATCTTTTGCTACATAAGGAATTCCCCACATAATTTTTGTATCATCAAAAGGGAGAGCATCAATTTCTTTAGCTCTTTTTATAGCTTCATCTTCTACAATTCTTTCAAAAGCATTATCGCTATTTTCTTTAGCTCTTTTGATAGCTTCTAATGTTAACTCTAAGCTTGTAGTTTCTTTATTTTTTAAAGCTTCATGTATTTCTCTAATAGTTAAATCTAATATATGCATATTGATTACCCCACAACTTTAGGAAGTTTAATTTGTCCATCTTTAATATTTTTAGCGTTCTTTAACGCTTCTTCTTTCTTTAAAGGTGTTTCACTAATATCTTCTCTAATATAAGTTACACTAGCATCAAAAGGAAATGTCATCGGAGTAACAGAGTCGATTCCATCTACTTTTCCCATCAATTCTAATTGTTTTTGAATAACATTAAATTCATCAAGCAAAACATCATATTCACTATCTTCCATAGTAAACATCAGTCTTAAGCTTGCATCTTTTAAAACTTCTTTATCTACTTTCTTCATCTTATTCATCTCCTTTTGCTTTATTTATCATTGACAAGAATTCTTCTTCACTAACAACTTTAATATTGAATTCTTGAGCTTTTTTTAGTTTGCTTCCCGCTGCTTCTCCTGCGATTACTAAATCTGTCGCTTTAGAAACAGAACTAGAAACTTTTGCACCAAAATTCTCTAATAATTCTGTAGCTTCACTTCTAGAAAAATGAGTTAAACTACCAGTTAAAACAACTTTCTTATTAAAGAATACACTTTCTTCAGAAATATCTACTTTTCCTAAATATTTCATATTTAATCCTATTTCTTTTAATTTTTCAATTAAAGCGATATTAGTTTCATCGTGAAAATAGTTATATAGAGAATTAGCACATACTTCTCCAACATCATTAATTTGCTTTAATTCATCTACTGTTTTAGAAGCTAATTCATCGATATTTTTAAATATTCTAGCAAGTGTTTTAGCCATCTTAGAACCGACCTCTTTAATACCTAAGCCAAACAATAATCTCTCTAGGCTATTCTCTTTACTATTTTCAATTGCGTTAATAATATTGTCGATTGATTTATTGCTCCATCCATCGATATTAATAATTTCATCTCGATGATCTTTTAATGAATAAATAGATGGGATATCACTAATAAATTTTAAAGCAAAGAATTCTTCAATAACTCTTTCTCCCATTCCATCTATATCCATAGCATCTTTACTACAATAATGAATTAAACCTTCAATATGTCGCGATGGACAATTTTTATTCATACAGAAATGCATTGCATCAATTTTAACTAATTCGCTTCCACAATCTGGACAATGAGTTATCATTTCAAAAGGAATCTCTTCTCCAGTTCTTCTTTCTTTAATAGCATTAACAACTTCAGGGATAATATCCCCAGCTTTTCTTAAAGTGATATAATCTCCGATCATAAGTCCTTTTTCTAAGACAAAATCTTCATTATGAAGTGTCGCTCTTTTTACGATACTTCCAGCGACTCTAACAGGATCTAAAACAGCATTTGGAGTAATTTTTCCAGTTCTTCCAACTGTATAAACAATATCTTCTAATTTTGTAATTACTTCTTCAGGAGGAAACTTATAAGCGATAGCCCGCTTAGGGGTTTTTGCGGTGTATCCTAACGAATTATAATAATTAAAATCATTTACTTTTAATACGATTCCATCGATATCATAATCTAAAGAATTTCTCTTTTTTGTATATTCTTTAATATAATTAAGAATCTCTTCTTTACCTTTAACGACTCTCATTTCTGGATTTACCTTAAATCCAAGTTTTTTCAAGTACATTATTGAATCATAATGTTTTTTAAATCCAAATTTTTCAGCGTCTTCAAAATAATAAAACCACGCATCTAATTTTCTTTTTTTAGCAACGCTACTATCAAGGTTTCTTAAACTTCCTGCTGCTGCATTTCTAGCATTAGCTAATAAAGGTTCTCCATTTGCTAATCTCTCTTTATTTAAAACTTCTAAACTAGCTTTAGGCATGTAGCATTCTCCCCTAACTTCAACATGCCCCATCAAAGAAATCCTAGTAGGGATTGAAGGTATTGTTAATGCGTTACTTGTGACATCTTCTCCAGTTATTCCGTCACCTCTAGTTGCGCAATATTGAAGAACACCATCTTCATAAACAACTGATAAAGATAATCCATCAATCTTCATTTCTGCTGAGTATTCTACATCTTTTAAATTTAATTCTTTTTCAACTTTAGCATTCCATTCTAACAATTCGTCTTCATTAAAAACATCAGCTAAAGACATCATTGGTATTCTGTGTGTTACTTTTTTAAATCCTTTTAAAACTGTATTTCCAATTCTTTGAGTAGGTGAAGTGATAGCGATTAAAGAAGGAAATTCTTTTTCTAATTCTTCAAGTTGTTCATATTTAGAATCATATTCTTGATCGGTTACAGTTGGATTATCTAAAACATAATATTCATAAGAATATTTTTCGATAATCTTAACTAATTCTTCATGCTTTTTCTTAGCTTCTTCAAGCGTCATGCTGCACCTCCTTCTTTTTTAGATAATGTAGGATGATTTCCTAATAATTTCTTTATTCCAAAGTCTTTAAAATCAATTGTTATAATACCATTTTTACAATCAATAACTTTTCCTTCTCCAAAAGCTTTATGAATCGCAATATCTCCAACTTCCCAATTTATATTATTTTTAGCTGATAAATCGATTGTATTTGTGCTCTTTTTAATATTGTTTTCGTATTTATTTAATTTATTTTCATAGCTACTATTAAAATTATATTTATATAATCTTTCATTAGAAACATAACTATTTCCGTAATCTTTTTTAGTGATACCAGCTTCTTTAATAAATTGGCTAGGTTCGTTTGGAAGCCCTCTAACATAGTTATATGATGTGTTATATGTTACAAATAATTCGTCTTTTGCTCTAGTAAATGCTACATAACACAATCTTCTTTCTTCTTCTAATCCATCATTTCTTTCATCCATCGCTCTTTGATTAGGAAATATGCCTTGCGCTAAAGAAATAACAAAAACATATTTAAATTCAAGTCCTTTTGCAGTGTGGACTGTCATTAAATTAACAGAATTAGTAGAATCGATATCATCTTGCCCACTAAGTAAAGATACATTATTTAAATAATCGACAAAACTTGATTCAGGATTCTCTTTTAAATAATTTCTAATATCATCAATTAAAGCTGTGACGTTATCAACTCTATCTCCACCTTCATCTTCATCCTCTTCTAAATAATCTAAATAGCCGATATCTTCAAGAAATGACCATAAAACCTCACTATAAGCTTCATAATTTGCAATAAGTTTATCTTTAGTTTCATCTACTTTTTTAATCAAGTTACTCAAAGACGAAACTACATTACTTTTAAGCAAAGTATCGTGAAGATGAATTTCTTTAATGTATTCAATCATACTTAAATTTGCTTCACTAGCTTCTTTTTTTAAATTAGCAATTGAAACATCGCCAATTTTCCTTCTAGGAACATTAATTATTCTTTCAAAAGATATATCATCTTTTTGATTAATCATAATTTTAAAATAGGCTAAAGCATCTTTAACTTCTTTTCTAGAATAGAACTTAATTCCACCATAAACTTTATATGGAATACTTTTTCTAACCAAAGCATTTTCAATAGCTAATGATAAATAGGATGACCTATATAAAATAACAACATCACTATATTTAAAATCGCTATGTAATGCTTTTAATTCTATTATTTTTTCTGCAACAAAATTGCCTTCAGCATCAGTGTTACCAAAAGATTTTAAATATACGTCTTTTCCTTCTTTTCTAGAAGTAAATAAATTTTTTTTAACTCTCTCTTTATTAAATGCAATCAATTTATTTGAAGGATCTAATATCTTGGTTGTAGATCTATAATTCTCATTTAAAATTATAGTTTTCATCGGGTAGTAATCGTGCTCAATATCCAAAATAATCCTTTGATCTGCCCCTCTCCAAGTGTAGATTGTTTGATCTGGATCACCAACAACATATAAAGAAGTACCATATCCTGATAAAAGTCTTACGATTTCATATTGAACATTATTAGTGTCTTGGAATTCGTCGATTAATATATGTTTATATCTTCTGTTATATTTTTCTTTAATATCACTATAATTACTTAAAATTTTAATCGTATAAATTAATAAGTCATCAAAATCTAAAGAAATCATACTATTTTTCTTTTTTTCATACTCTTCAAAGAATTTTAATAATTCTTTTTCTTTAGTATTATATGTATTTTTAATGTCGCTAGGAAGATTGCCTTTCATCTTATTGTAACTAATATAATTTTGAGCATCTTTAACGATATCATCACTCTTTTTATATCCTAATTCTACAGCGACAGTTTTTAATAAGTTCTTTTGATCTTCATCATCCATGATAATAAAACTTCTAGATATTCCTAATACATCGATTTCAGCTCTTAAAAATCTCGCGCAAAATCCATGGAATGTAAAAATATTTAAAGATTTACTATCCACACGATTATCTAATAATTTAATAGCTCTTTCTTTCATCTCTTTAGCAACTTTATTAGTAAAAGTAATAGCTAAAATTTCATATGGTAAACATATGTGGTTATCGATTAAATAAGAGATTCTATAGGTTAAAACACGTGTTTTTCCACTGCCTGCTCCAGCAATAATTCTAAGATATTTATTGGAATCAACTACTGCTTCATATTGTTTTTCGTTCAATTCTTCTTTTAAATTCATACCCTATGATTATATCATTTTATATTTAAAATATTTACTATTAATAGTAAATATCAAGAAATAATTAAATATCAAAGCAAATCGTTTTTAAAACTTCAAAAATTTAATTAAAATATTTAAGTTAAAGGAGAAATTTTATGCATAAAGACGAAGCAAGTTACGGATTTTATATTTTATCTAAGCCAGATAGAGTTAAAATTTCTAAAATGTTATATGTAAGAGGAGATTTATCTTTTGATGATCTTCTTTATATAATCGGAGAAGAAAAAGAAGAACTAAAAAAAGATTTAAATTTAATGATCGAAGGTAATTTAATAACAAAAAACGATGAAATTTATTCGATTAATAAAGAATATATTGATTCACTTTTAGATTTTATTAAAACACCTTGTGGCTGTTGTAATCACTAATTTATTTTCCTAACAGATTCACCTTCAATTAATTGGCCTTCTACGATAATATGTTTCTTTTCATGCGTATTATTAGTTAACATTTTTAGTAATTCTTTTGCTAATTCTTGGCCAATTTTTTTAACGTCTTGTTTTATCGTTGTTAAAGAAGGCGAGATTAATTGACCGACAGTGATACCATCAAATCCAGTAATGGAAACATCATTAGGGCATGATAAACCAAGTTTAGATAATATTTTAATTGCAGCAATAGCAGTATAATCATCAGGAAACATTATCGCTGTAGGTCTGTTTTTTAGTTTAAATAAATTTTTAATAATTTCTTCAATATTATCAGTTTCGTAATATCTACCTGAAATAATTAAATTACCATCAATTTTAATTTTATTTTTCTTTAATGCTTTTTTATAAGCTTCAAGTCTAATATTACTAACATCGTTTTCTATATCTCCACCGATAAAAGCAATTTTTTTATGACCGCAATAGACTAAATAATCAACTAATTTTATAGTCATTTCGTCGTTATTTGATGAAACACTACTAGAATTATTTCCTAAATAGTCAAAAGAAATAGATGGTATCTCACTATTTAAAACATCTTGAAGTTCAGAATTTTTAATATCTCCAAAAAGCAATACTCCATCAACTCTTCTAGATAAACAATTCTTTAAAAACGAAGCATCTTTTCCCCTGACATTTTTACTGATAAACAAAAGATCATAGTTTTTTTTATTCATTTCAGATTGAAAACTATCGAGAATATCAGAAAATAAACTATGTTTAAAAGGAGAAATATTAGTTCCAAAATATGTTAAAACACCAACATTAAAAGACTTACCTTTACTTAATGTTCTAGCTCCAGCATTAGGTACATAATCTAATTCTTTCATAGCTTTTAATATTTTATTTTTAGTTTCTAAAGGAATAGAACTATAATTGTTCATTACTTTTGAAACTGTTGAAGGTGATACCCCACAATATTTGGCTATGTCATAAACTGTAATCATCTTTACTCCTTATAAACTATTGTTGTAATAGAATTTTCTTCAAGAAATACTTTAATATTTCTTCTATTAATATTTATTTTAACAAATTTACTCTTATTTTTA
>CAVKZO010000034.1:0-15859 GCA_963661135.1 Lachnospiraceae bacterium
AATAAAAGAAAGTGGGTTGCTGGAGGATTACTCTTCTTTGGAGGAGTTACCTTATTAACTACAGCATTCGCTACTTATATCGTTGGAGTCAATAGAACTAATCAAAATTTAGATACTAACGTTACAGTTGATGGAACTGTTAACGAATTAGTTAAATTAACTGTCGAATTAAGTGATAACTCAGTTCATATTGGAGAAAAATGTGATAAAGGCGACGATGAAATTATTGGTAATCCTGATGGAAAAGTTACAGATTTTCAAATTACAGGAACAGTCACTGTTGAAGTTGGTAAAGCATATTTAAATAAATATACATTAAATGATGTAACATTTGCATTTGATTACACTAAAACTGAAGATAAATATAAAACTAATAACAATAAAGTTAGTGTAACTAGTACAACTGATGGTGTACATGAAGCAGGAGACTATACATATATCGATGTATTAGCATCTTCGACATTAACTTTACCTTCAACTACTGAAACAGGAAATGAAGGTGGTTGGGCTATTACAAATCACGATGCTACAGTATCTTACGTTATGGAAAATAAAGATATAACTTTATTTACTTGGGGAACATTTTTTGGTGGTAAGTCACCAGCAACATACTATAACGATAGATATAAAGCTGAACCTCAAACTTTAACTGATTCAGCTGAAGATTTAGCTAAGATTACTAAAGAAATGGAAGATTTAGAAGCTGCATTTACTGGTGGAACAATCGCTATTAAAGCATCATTAAATACAACTAGTAAAGAATAGTTAATAAAAAGGAGTTTATATATATGAAAAAGAAAAATAAAAGTAAATTAGTTATTGCTACAATAGTCGGATTAGCTGGAGTTTCTGTCGCTACTGTTGGTTTTTCAACTTGGTTAGTAGGTATCAATAGAACTGAATTAGAATTGCATGTTAGTGCTGATGTTGATAATACAGTTAACGACTCTATATTTTTAGAAGCTGTTACTAAAGATGAAAAATTTGTTGTTGCCGAAAAAGAAGAACATAGTAAATCTAATAATGATATTATCGGTGCTAAAAAAGATAGTGATTCTAGTGGAATTACAGTAAGTGAAAATGCATTACAATTTACTTTCACTACTTTACAATATCGTGTTGGTAAAGGATATGATACTGCTAAATTACCTACTAAAATGAAGATTGAATTAATGGGTACAGATACAAATACATTTAATAAAGTTGCTAGTACTGCAATTAAATTAGATGAAGATGGTAAAAGAGAAGGAAGTGATTTTACATATTTAGCATTCTCTACTGAAATTACTTTAGATGCAACTACATATACAAAAACTGAAGCAAGTGAAGATAAAACATATGATTTATATGATATTACTAATAAAGAATTTACTATGGAATGGGGTACATTCTTTGGTGGTAAATCTCCAGTAAATTTTTATAATTCAATTTATAGTAGTGCTACAACTTTAGATTATGATAAAGCAACTGCTACAGCTGAAAAAGCATATCAAGAATTAGCAGCAATGAATACCGCTTTAAAAGGTAAGGATATTAAAGTAAAAGTATCTTTAGTATTACCTGAATAATATTTAATGAGGTAAAAATATGAACATTAAAAATAAAAATAAATTTGTTATACATAGTGTTATTGGATTAGCTGCTATATCTATTGGTACAATCGGTTTTGCTACATGGATTACAGGTATTGATAAACAGTCTGAAAGTGATGCATTATCAATTAATGTTGATACATCAAAAAATAAAACTTGTGTTGTTGAAGCTAGCTTATCTGATTCAGAAATCAGTTTAAGTGAAAAGGAAGCAGTTACAGGTAGCTTTATTAAAATTGAAGATGGAAAAGATACAGATTTAACTATTACTTTTTCTACTTTAAAAGTTACAGTAAGCGATTATTATGCTTTTAATGGTTTAAATTTTACATTAGAGATACCTGGAACTGATGGTGTAGCTAATTGTTCATTGAATACTGCAAAGTCTGGTGTGTATCCAACTAATTTATATCGTGAAGTAGCTAATAGTGATTCTAAAACTTATTTTGAATTAGAAAAAACTAGTACAACTGCTACATCTGATTTTACTGTTGTTGCAAGTGACTCATCTGATTATATTGAAGGATATGCTACGTATACGATTAATGCTAAAGATTTTAATTTTAAATGGGGTAGTTTATTTGAAAATAAAAAACCTTCTGAATATTATCAAAGTGGAAGTAAAACAACTAATGAAATTTTAAAAGAAAGCGATGTAGCAACAAAAACATTAAACGCTATGAAAGATAATTTAAATGGCAAAAAAATTAATTTAGTTATCACAGCTGATGTAACAGCTAAAGCTTAACAAGATAAAAGGTAATTAAAATGATAAGAAATAAAAGAAAAAAGAAATTAGTGATGTTAGGAGTATTATCTTTAGCTTCTATTTCTTTAATTAGCATTGGATTATCGACTTGGATTAGTGGAGTAGTTATCGATAGTGATACTGTAAGTGCTACTATTTCTATTGAAGGATCTGTAACACAAGTTTTAACTGTAGAAGGATCAACTAATAAAGAAAGTGTTAGTATTGATTCTAATTCAGATATGAGTATACCTACTACATATACTGTTATCACTTCACAAAACGCTACATTTGAAGCTATAAATGTTTCAATGACTGCGGTTAGTGAAGATTCTACAAGTGAAGAAAGTAGTGAAGATATCAATACATCTATTCCTGTTTTAGATGAATCTAAAACAACTACTGATGGTACTGATATATTTGGAAGAACTTATAGTGGAACAGATTATTCTTCTTTAACATATCTAACTTTAAGTAAAACTAAATATGAAAGTAGTGAACTTAAACAAACTACATATTTAGATGACTACTATTCATATACTTTAGAAGATACAACATTTTCTATTCAGTTTGGTACTTTCTTCAATAATGAAAATCCACAAACATTTTATGATAATCAATTAGCAAAATATAAAAATGATTATCTAAATGCTGCTAGTTCTGATAAAGCTAGTGCTAGAGAAGCGTATTTAAATGCTATTTCAGCAGCTAATAAAGAGCTTAATAAGATGCATGATTTATTAGATGGATCTACTATTAAAATTAAGTTAACTGCAGATTATAGTTTTGCTTCATAGGAGATATTAATATGATTAAAAATAATAAAAGAAAATCAAATTTCGTAATATTTACAGTTATTTCATTAGCGAGTATCAGCTTAGCTACGATCGGATTTTCTAGTTGGATAATCAAAGAAACTAAAGATGCTACGACTGATAATATTAAAATTGAAGTAGGAAAAGTTGTTGATGACACTTTAAGTGCTACAATTGAAGAAGGTGCTGATTTATCGGTTAGATTTGATAATATAAAGGATGGCGCTATAGCTACTAGTGATACTGTTTATGAAGATTTAAATTTTTCATTTACTGTAGATGTTTTGGGTACTGGTACTAAAAAAGGATTAAAATTTGAATTTAGTGAAAATGCTACTTTAACTACATTAGCTACAAATAATTATATTGATATGCCTTATAGTTCAGCTACTTTTACAGTTTCAGAAACAGGAGCTAGTGATTCTTTAAAAAATGGAAGTAAAGTCACTGTAGCCACATCTACAACTGATTCTACAAAAATGATTTTTACATGTAGTTTTAAATTTGCTTGGGGTTCAGTATTTAGTAATATGAATCCTACAAAATTATATGAAAAATATAAAAATGAAGGAACTGCTAATGATATTAATACTCTTTTACAAAATTTAAAGGCATTTGGTAAAGCGAGCGAATCCTTAGTTTCAAGCGGAGCAATTTTAACTTGTACAGTAACACCAGTAATTGGATAAAGAAGGTAAAATATGTCTAAAATTGAAATAATAGCTTTGGTAGTAACGATAATATGTTTAATAAGTTTTTGCTTAGTTTTTACATTTCTTTTTAGACATTACTACTTAAATTTAATTAAAGAAGTTAATGAAGGTAAAGAAGATATCGATTTAATTGATATAGCTATCATTGAGGAAGAAAATAAAAAATCTAAGAAGAAGAAAGTTTTAAAGATCACTGGTAAAGTTGCTGGATATTCAGTTTTAGCAGTGTTAGTTATTTTCTTCTCTTTCTCTTTAGTAAATAAATTCATGAACGATAAAATCGTTGTAGGTGATTCTACAATGATAGTTATCGCTTCAGGAAGTATGTCTAAAAGAAATGAAGCGAATAAGTATTTAAATGAAAATAATTTATATAATCAATTCGATACTTACGATTGTATTGGTATCACTAAATATTCTTCTCAAGATGAAGTTAAATTATATGATGTTATAGCTTTTAAAGGTGAAGATAATGTAACTTACGTTCATAGAATTAAAGAGATTAAAAGCGATGGTACGTATATCACTAGAGGAGACTCTAATAGTGTCGATGATAATGTTGGAGGGTTATATAAAACTAGTTTATCTTACTCTTCTATCATTGGTAAATATAATGGTAAAAGAGTTAAAACAGTAGGAATATTCATAGTATTTTTACAATCTAATAGCGGTATTATCACAATTATTTCTATAGTTTACTGTATGCTTATGTTCGATCACTATAAGAATAAATACGATAGAGCTATAGAAGATAGAACTAATAAATTAATAGATTTACTTGAATATAATTTAAGTGAACATAAAAGTGCTGATTTTTCCACTAGATATAATGAGATACTCATTTATAAAAATAATAAATATATTTTTGAAAATGGAGATTTTAAATTTAAAGAAGAATTAGAAGAAGGTGATGAACTTTTAAATAAGACTGATGAAGATATCGTCGTAGTTAAAAGTGAAGGTGAAGTTAGTGAAGTAAGTGTTAAAAATGTCAATACTGAAGAGATCAAAACTAGCGAACCGATAGAAAAGAAAAATGTATTAGAGAAGATCAAAGAGTTTTTTAACAAGAAAAAAGATGACGAATCTAACTCTAATAAAGAATAAATATGGAGGATTTACATATGAAAACACATTTTACAAGAAAGAATTACATAGCTTTAGCAGTGACTTATTTCTATTTATTAATCACTGTTTTTGCTGGTATTTGTTGTGATGCCTCTAATCCGATATTTAAAGCTAATAATCCAATTCAAAAGATAGGACTCTCATTAGGTTTTAGTAAGATTCAACCAGGATTTGCTGGATGGACTTTAACTTTATGTACAGTCATTTATGTTTTGATATTTGTCAGTGCTTTAATTTACGAGATGAGACTTGCTAAATATTACGAAAATAAAATATGGTCGAAGAAATGGGCTTTAATATATTTAGTTACATTTATAGTCTCTTTTGGATTATGTTTTGGAATAGCGATGGTTGCTCAATATCCTTACGAAAGTCAATATATCGCTAATTCATTCTTATTTTTAGCAGAGTCTTTAGTTGTAGGTTTACTTATATTCTTAATTTTAGGTAGCATTATAACTGGTATTTTAATGCTTTACATTAACTTTAAACATATCGATGAACCATTTAGATTCTTTGGAAGCAAAACTAAAGAACTTGAAAATGAAGAGAAAAATAAAGTGTTAGAAGAAGAAAAAGAAAAAGATGAACAAGGCGATTTAGCATCTAGCTTTGGAGAAGCTCAAGTAGATAGTAACGACAATCCAATCTATTCTAATTCTAATATTTCTTCTAATGGAAATGGTGTGAATACTAGCTCAAATAATGAGACAGTATTAAAAGATAAAGAGAGAGTATTCCCAGGTTTATGTAGCATCGATTTAATGAATGAAGCGAGAATCAATGATGATTTCGATGATTCAATCACTTTAAATACGCTTTGTGAAGAATTTAGAAAATATTTAGCTAAAGAAGAGAAGTTATATTTTGATATATCTACAATCAGAGCATTTATATCAGGATTAGCTGCTAGTAGACTCATCATTTTAGAAGGTTTATCTGGTACTGGTAAATCTTCATTAGCTCGTTATTTTTCTGAATTCATCAAAGAAGAATCGTTCTTTGAACCAGTTCAAGCTACATGGAGAGATAGAACATCCATTTTAGGATATTATAACGATTTTTCTAAAACATATAATGAAACTGAATTTTTAAAGAGATTATATGATGCTACATATAAAACAAATCACGTAAATATCATGGTTTTAGATGAAATCAACATCTCGAGAGTCGAATATTATTTTGCAGATTTCTTGTCGATTTTAGAGTATCCAATCGATAAATGGCAACTTAAAATCATGCAATTACCATTCGATTTTGATGCACCAAATCATATAGAAGATGGAATTATTCGTATTCCTAGTAACACTTGGTTTATCGGTACAGCTAATAAAGATGATTCTACATACACTATCACAGATAAGGTTTACGATAGAGCTATAACTATATCATTTGATGATAGAAATGAGCCTTTTGAAGTTGAAGGAGATGTTAAAAAGATTCCTGTTAGCTACGAAAAATTAAATAGTTTATTTAATGAAGCTATCGAAAATAAAAATTATATTTTAAATAGTGATGATCTTAAGAAATTTAAAACATTAACTGATTTTACTTACGATACATTCGATTTAACATTTGGTAACCGTATAATGCATCAAATTGAACTTTTAGTTCCAGTATATGTAGCTTGTGGAGGAAATAAAGTTGATGCTTTAGACTTTATGTTCTCTAGAAAAGTAGTCGCTAAACTAGAAGGTAGATTTGAAGATTACATTAAAGATGGATTGCTCAACTTAAAGCAATTAATAGTTAAAACATACGGTAAAGATAATTTTAAAGTGACAATCAAAACAATAGATAAATTATTAAGAAAGCTATAAAGATGAAAGAAAAAGGAAATTATTTAATTAAATTTAATAATAAGGTTAAAAGAGCTTTAAAACAAAGCGATTCTTTTACATATTTTTATGATTATATATTAAATAGTAACCTTAAATTTATAACTAAATACATTTATGCAGATACTATATCTAGAGTTGATGAACTTAAAAAAGTGATCAACAAAATATCTTCAATTATTAGTAAACCTCATATTCAATCTGTAGATAATGAGATCATATTAAGAAGTGAATTAGCATCTAAAATATCTAATGAATCTTTCTTTTCAACTTTAAAAGATTCTAGATTATGGAAATATAAAGATAATAAACCTACTCCAGAATACGTGTATTCAATTGAACATATCGATTCATTAAAAACATATGAAAATAGATTTATTAGATTATTAATAGATTCTTTAGAAGAAGAGATTTTAAATATACTAGGAACCTTATTTCCTTTAGTAGAAACTATCGAAGAACATTTTGAAATGAGCGGAGTAAGCTATGGAGAATATTCTATATTTAAAGATTTTAATTCTTTAAATTATCCCTATGAAGGAATATTTAATAAAAAATCATCTTCAACATACACTTTATTTAAAGAAGTTAAAAAATTAGAAAAAAGAATTAAGCAAATTAAAAATACAGAATTTTATAAAGTTAACTCTACATACATCGATAAAAATATATTACCTACTAATATATTGATACACGATGAATTATATTCATATTGTTATAAATTCTATAAAATGAATTATTTAATTGAAGATAAAGATGAAGAATATCTTAATAGTTATTACTACAATTACGTATTTGCTTCATTTATATATTATTTATCTCAATTGAATATCGCTAAAACTACTCAATCTAATAAAGCTAAAATATATTTTGATAAAGATAATCGAATTAGATTTACTCCGATTTCATTTAAAAGAGGATTATTCTCCTACTTTATTAAAGAAGATGAATCTAGATTTGGATTTAATATCGAAACTAGATTGATTGAAAATGCGATTAGAGTAAATACTAATGTCGATGAATCTAAAATTGCTAGATATAGCATATTAACATCATACTTATATAACTTAAACAATAAAGATAAAATTAAAGAAGAGATGAATGAAAGCAATAAAATAAATAACAACACAATATTATTTACGATGAATAATACTGTAGGTAATTTTAATAGTGTCCTAGCTTTAAGTGTATATAACAAAAATCACGATCTACTATTTAAAAATTTGGTATCTAGTTTAAGTATGTTATTTAAAGTTGATGAGGTTGTTTACGAACATAAATGCCCAGTATGCGGGAGTAAAAATATAATGAATGACGGATATTCTTATTATTGTGAAGACTGTCTATCCACATATAGTCTTTTAAATGTTAATAGCGATAACGTCATGTGGATAAAATCTTTTAGGAGAAATTAATTATGGAAGAAAAAAGTATATTTGATGAAAATAGTGAAGAATTAGATTTATCGATTGAAGTTCCTTCAACTCCAGATTATGTTATAGAAGTTAAAGACTTATATAAAAGTTATGGCAAAAAAGAAGTTTTAAAAGGACTTAATTTAAATGTTAAAAAAGGTGAAGTCTTCGGTTTCATTGGAAAAAACGGTATCGGAAAATCTACGACGATCGACTGTATGGTCGGATTAAAAGATTTTAACAGTGGAAATATTTTAATATGCGGAAAAAATGTTAAAACTCAGCCGTTAGAAACCAAATCTTTAATTGGATATGTTCCAAGTGAACCTGTAACATACGAAACGATGACAGGAAACGAATATCTTCAATTTATCGCTTCAAGTTACGGGATGATTCAATCTTCATTTACTAAAAACTATAATTTCTTAGTTAAAAAAATGGGGTTAAATGTCATCGACATGAATAGAAAGATATCTGAATACTCTCACGGTATGAAGCAAAAGATATGTATCATGGCTAGTTTAATTCACAATCCTAAAGTTTGGATTCTTGATGAACCAACAGTAGGTTTAGATATTATGGTCTATGAAGTATTATTGAAAATGATTAAAGATTTTGCTACTTTTGGTAAAACTGTATTTGTAACTTCTCACAATATTGAGTTAGTTAGTAAAGTATGTGATCGAGTAGCTATTATTAATGATGGAAAAGTAGTAGATATCATAGATTTTAATAAAGAACCATTAAAAAGAAGAGAACTCAATAAGATCTTCTTTAAGATTTACGGTGAAGAGGGTAGTAGATAGATATGGTATTAGAATTAATCCGTAAAGAGTTTAAAAACGAAAGAGAAGTTAATTATTCTTCTAAAGGTGTAACTTGGTTAAAAACTATATTTAAGCTATTATTTATCGCTTGCTTTATTGCTTTAGAAGTATATGTTTTTCTTTCTATAGATAAAAAGATAGTTCAGTATTCTAGTTACGGAACGTATGACTTTTTAGTGTTATTTTTATTTGTAATGTGTTTAATTAGTATCATTTCTAGTATCATTAAAGCTAGAAAGACATTATTCAATCAAAGTGATGTTAGAGTCTTATTGCCTCTTCCAATAAGTGAAAATACTATCGTATTTTCTAAGATTGGCTATATCTATATAAAAGAAGTTATCTTGAATTTAATTATTTCTACTCCGATATTAATAACATTTGGGGCTACTAGAAATTATATGCCATATTTTTATATATTTAGTGTTTTATATCCTTTTATTGTATGTCTATTTAATATCGGAGTAGCTTTAATTTTAGTTGTACCTTACGAATTTATATATAAACTTATTAAACAGAGCGATTTAGTTCAATTTATATTAGCATCTTGTTTAGTTATCGGATTATGTTTCGCTTATCAAGTTGTTTTAAATATGTTTTTAATAGCATTAAGTGATTCTAGTATCGGTGGAGTATTTAGCGATGAATTTATATCTAATTTACATAATTCAACTAAATTTTTACAACCGATAAATGCTTGTTTAGATCCTTTGATCAACGATAAAAATAAAGTTAGCAACATATGTTTATTTTTAGGATTAATAATGGTTGTTTTAGCGGTTGGATCTATTTTGTCTACGTATTTTTATACTAAATTAAATAAATCTAATATTGATATTTCTATAAAGAAAAATAAAGTTAAAGAGATTAAGGTCATGCCTCCTTTTAAAGCTTTATTAACTAAAGAGTTATCGATATTATTTAAAGATTCTACATATGTTTTTAGTTATACATCTTTACTTATTATGGCTCCATTTTTATCGTTTGTAGTAGTGAGCAGTTTAAATACGATTTTATATTCTAATTTAAAAACATTTATGTCTTTATTTCCTGAATTAGTAAACGGAATCAATATAACTTTGATTTTATTGTTCTCTAGCGTAATTAACGCTTCTAATTCTCTTAGCATTTCTAGAGAAGGTAAATCTATTCAAATTGTTAAATATATTCCTATTGATGTCAAAAAGCAATTGTGTGCAAAATTAATGATACCAACTTTATTATCTAGCTTATCTTTATTAATATCATTATTGACATTAATAATTAGTAAAAACATATCTATTTCATGCTTCTTTTCTAGTTTAGTTATCGGATTAATATTGATTATATTCACTAATTTCTTTGGTTTATATTTAGATATTTTAGATAAAGGAAATAGTAGAAATAAGATAAGTTACTTAAATTCTTTAATAACTTTGTTGTTCCCAATCATATTATTATTTATTCATATATTATTAGGATTTACTTCATTAAAATCGTATTGGTATTACGTTATTGAAGTATCGATTTCTTTACTATTATTAATTCCTTTAATCGTTATTGTTGCTAAAAAAAGCTATGAGAAAGCTTTCTATAGGATGGAGATATAATTATGAAAAAGAAAACTTTAGTAATTTTATTAATCGTTCCATTTATCGTAGGTTTATTAACTTTTATAAGCGTTAAAGTGATGAAAAATTTTGTAAGTGTAGATATTTTAGGAATCAGTTTACCATATAACGAAACTGAAGGATTTAAGTTAGATGGAGATAATAAATACGAATTGAAAGCTACAGTAAATAAAGATGAATCTAATGAAAAATCTTTAATTGATGGAGCAGATAAACTTTATTGGTATAGCGATACTAATGAATATTTATCGATATTAAATGAAGATGATAAATATTATTTAAAACCATTAAAAGTAAATGACGCAGATACTAAAGTAAAAGTGTATTGTGCTAATGTTATCAATACAAAAGTAGTATCTTTTAACGCTATCATCTATAAAGATGGAACGATATTAATCAATCCTTTAAAGAAAGGTAGCGGATCTAATATCGATAGCAATAAATATTATGGAGAATACGATTTAAAGTATGATTTACCACTTAAAAAAGATTCTTACTCAAAAGAATTAGCTAGTTTTAAAGTAACTCACGAAGTTAAAAGTGACATCACAAATTCTAATGAAGTTTATTTAAAAGAATCTAGTTCAAATGTAACTTACGAAAATGATATGATCTACATTTTAGATGGAGGAGAAGCTTATTTTACTTTAGCTAGTAAAGAAGCGAATTATATATCTTCAACATATAGATTCAATATCATTAAAGATGGTGTAAATATATATAGTTATAATGATTTAATGATGGCTACTAACTTTTCAACCAATGGAGAAAAAGTAGTTTTACAAACAAATTTAGAATCTATTAAAAATACATATAAAAAAGATGGAGATAATTATACTGATCAATTAATTGATGAATCTACTCAACTATTTGGTAATTATGATTTAAACACTAAAAAATATGGTTTTAATGATGAATTATATAGTCATAAAACAACGTATTTAAAAGATTTTATTGAACAATATAATAAAGAAAATAATGAAGATAACACTATAAACTTATTGAGTGGAATCCGTGTTCAAAAAGATTTTTATGGAAATGGATTTACTATAAATTTAGATAATTTAGCATATCCTCATAACGGAAAAATAGATAATACTACCGGAAAATTAGCTCCTACAAGCGACGATTATTTCTTTGGACCATTAGCTTTAGTTACAATCGGAGATTTAAAAACTCCAATTGTAAAAGCTTTCGCTCAAGATAATAGTGGAATTTATATTGATGGAGATAATATTACAATAAACGACTTAAAAGTTATGAATGTCAGTGAACAAACTAACACATATGATTATTCATTTACTGGAAGTGTAGTTGATGTTAACGGAAAAAATAACACCATTAAAAATTCAATTATTAGTAACGGAAGAACGATCGTTAGAGCATTTAGTAGCGACAATTTAACTATAGATAATTGTATTTTAAAAAATGCTGGGGAATTCATATTGAAATTAGGAAGCGACAAAGTAAATACATACAATAAAAATCAAAAATTATCATTTGATTATAACGACACTACATTTACTGATACATTTACTCATTTCTTTGATACTAAGATGGCTGATGCAGGAAGTAGCATCGTTGCTGATAGCGTCGCTACAGGAATAATAATGAGTGATGAAACTAATGGATTATATAAAAAAGCATTATACGCTATGCAATCTTATTTAGATAATACTAGTGGTATTATCAATAGTGATGGATCTATCAATTATGATTCAAATATCACCGTAAAAGATACATATTTTTCAAATTCTGGTATCTTTTCAATAGCATTTGAAACCGCATTTAATGGAATATATTTATATAATGGTATGCCTTCTTTTATTAAACAAACTTTGTCGAGTTTAGTGACTCCTAATGAAGTAGGAAGAACTTCTTATCCTGTTAAATTAACTTTAGAAGGAGATACAAGATTTTATGATTATAAAAATATAGATAAGATAGATACAACAAGTTTAATTGAAGAGAGGATTTCTTCAACATTCAATAGGCCTGATCTATCGATTGATGATTATTTCCCTATGAAATATATATTGAAAGATTACGCTATTAAAAATAATTATGTATATGCAAAAGATAGTATCAATTATTTAAATACACAAGTTGCCTATTATGGAGGCGGATTAAATCTTTCTACACTAGTAAATAATATCACAGGTAATAGAAATACATTTAGCGATAAAATCGAAGTAGATGTAGCTAGTGCAGCATTAGATGAAACTTATACATCGAGTGCATCGGGATTAATTAAAAAATTATCTAAATGTGTCATCTTTGCTTCAGGTACTAATCCATTTAATTTTATAATTAATGGAAAGCAAACTGGGGAGACACCTGAATTATTTAATAAATTACCTGATATCAACGATTTAATAGCGAGAGCTTAAAGGAGATAAATATATGAAAAGAAAAAGAAGTAACATTATTTTATTAGCAAGTGCTTTATTATTTACTTGCTCGCTTTCTAGTTGTTCATCGTTTTTTGGAGAAGATGGATACATGATTAAAGAAACTAGCGTCATTGAAGATAGTAATGGAAATGAGATCTTTGTTATTAAATTCAATGATGAAACAGTATCAGATATGCGTATTACAATTCCTAAAGGAGAGGATGGAAATAGTATTGTCTCTATTACTCCTACTATAAAAGATAATGAAGTTGTTTTAACTATTAAATATAGCGATGAAACTAAAAAAGATACTGTTATCTCTGTTCCTATTATTAACGGAAAAGACGGAAAAGGAGTTAGAGATATCAATATTAAAACAAATAGTGATGATAACATCATATTAAAATTCATTTATACAGATAATACTGAATCTAATGAGATCGTAATTCCTAAAGGAAAAGATGGAGTTGGTATTAAAAGTATCGTTCCTACTTATGATAGTGCAACTAATAAATCTAAAATAACGATTACATTCACTGATGAATCTTTAAGTCCAGTAACATTTGAAGTATCTAACGGAAAAGATGGAGTTGGTATTAAAACTATAACTTATAGCGAAGAATATTCTACTGATGATTCGTATTGTTTAGTTATTGAATATAATGATGGTTACGTAACTAATGCAGAAGATTCAATATACCTTCCTAGACCAAAAGCTACTGAGTGGTATAGCGGTACTAATGATCCAAGTACAACTATTGGAAAGAGCGGAGATTTTTATATTAATATTGTAAATGGTAATGTTTTTCAAAAAAATGATAGTGGTAAATGGGAATATAAATTTTCTATGAAATCATCAAGTGAAAGCGAAGATACTACATATACTACAGTTATTTTTGATGCTAACGGAGGATTAATTAACGATTCTACTACAACTGCATCATTAATTACTGAAGAAGGCAAAACATTAAAATTATCGATGATTCCTATCCCTACTAAAGATGGTAGCACATTCTTAGGATGGTACACATCTAAAACATATAATGTTAATGCAGGTAAATTAACTGATTTAACCCAAGTTTACGGTACTAAATTAACAGTGTACGCTTGGTGGAGCGAATAAGATTGAAAATCATTAAACTAAAATAGTAAAATATATTGGTTTAGTGAGGAGTTTATGAAAAAGAAACATAAAGCTTTAAAAATTTCTTTAATTACGGTAGGTTCGATATTATTTATACTTTTAGGAACTGTTTTAGGTGTTTTTATCTATTTAAAAGCATATAAAGTACCTGAGCAAGATGATAAAATTGATGATCCGGCTAATTTAGTTGTTGCTCATAATAGATCTTTATATGATAAAAATGGAAATAAATTAGATTTAAAAGGCGTAAATGCTGGTCAAATACTTCTTCAAGAAGGATGGATGTCTCCATTTTGCGTTGGAGTTAAAAAAGATAGCGACGGAAATTATATAAAAGATAGCGACGGCAATTTAACTTACGATGAATTTGCTGAAGAGACATTTTTAGATGCATTAAATTCTAATACTAATTTAAATGATGATTTAGATAATTTAAAAGATTATTACTATAAATCTTTTTTTGATGAAAATGATTTTAAAATTATTAAAAATGAATTAGGTTTAAATACGATTAGATTACCATTTTATTGGAGAAATATATTAAATGATGATTTAACTAGAAAAGAAGAAAGTGTAGCTTTTAAATATTTGGATTGGTTTTTAACAAATTGCAAAGAAAATGATTTATATTGTGTATTAGATCTTCATGGAGTTAAAGGTAGTCAAAATGGATATGAACATAGTGGATATATTATCGATAATCCTACATTTCGGGACAATGAAGAATATATCGCTTCAGCAGTAGATATTTGGGATTATGTATCAAATCATTACACTAATGTTAGAAGTGATTTAGCTCCTTATATTGCTACATACGATATTTTAAACGAACCACAAAACAAAAAAGTTGAAGGGCATACGGATGAAAAGTGTCACGAAGTATTTAATAGAATCTATAAAACAATTAGAAATAATAATGATAAACATGTAATCACTATAGAAGGATGTTGGGACTTTACTTCTTTACCTAAACCTAGCGATTGTGACTGGGAAAATGTAATGTATGAATATCATTTTTATAACTGGGATCACGATAATATCTCTACAGAAATTTATAAGGCATATCATATGTTAAAAAATATAGGAAGAGATTATAACGTACCTGTTTTAATCGGTGAATTTAATTGTTTTGAAGATAAAGATGCGTGGAAATTTACATTAGAAGATTGGTTTGATGAATTTAAATATAACTGGACTGTATGGAATTATAAAACAACTGTTACAGGTTGGTGGAGTAGTTCATGGGGTGTTTACACTGCTAATTTAAATTTAGACACTTCAAAAGAAGAAACTAAATGTGATGTTAGTAAATGTACAAAAGAAGAATTTATCGCAACTTGCGATAAAGTTAAAACTAAGAATTGTCAAACATATACTTTATATAATGTTTTGATGGATTATAAAAATAATGAAGCAAAAAAAGAATAAATTAGGGTTAATTGTTGATATAGTTTCTTTAATTATATCTTTAAGTATGGCTATATTTAATTTAGTAGTGGGAATTAAATATAATGCTTTATATAACTCGACAATCTCTATTTATATGTTCTGTTTATTTATTTTAAATATAGTTCTTTTTATATTTAAAATTAAAAATATAAATATAAATAAAAAATGTTTTATCTTATTAAATATC
>CAVKZO010000035.1:0-15092 GCA_963661135.1 Lachnospiraceae bacterium
GACATCTCCTTCTATAAAGTTTGGTTAACTTAATTATAGACAAGATGTCTTTTTTTATTTAACTAATTTTGTCTCACATCATTTGATATTAAACAATGTTTTATTAGATGAAGCACAACTTGCAATTAGCAAAGATGAATACAAAACAAATGGGATTATAAGACTATATAATGTTTTAAATAGTTTATTAAAATACGAAAATGTTGATGTATATATAACTGGCAGTAATTCTAAATTTTTATCTTCAGATATTTTAACTGAATTTAGAGGAAGAGGTGATGAAATAAAAGTGTCACCATTATCATTTGCTGAATTTATGTCTGTGTATCCTGGTGATTCATATAGTGGATATCGAGAATATTCAATATATGGTGGATTGCCATTCTTAATTACTTTAAAAACAAGTGAAGAAAAAAGCAAATATTTAATCAATCTTTTTAATAATACTTATTTAAAAGATATTATTGAAAGATACAACCTCAAATGTGATGATGTAATTGATAATTTAGTTGATGTTTTAGCATCAAACACTGCAACTTTAACTAATCCAACTAAATTAGCTAATACTTTTATATCAAATACTATAAAAACAAATTCAAATACAATATCATCGTATATCGATTATTTAATAGATGCTTTTATTATTTCTAAAGCTAAAAGATATGATATTAAAGGAAAAAAATATATCGGATCTCCTTATAAATATTATTTTGAAGATATCGGATTAAGAAATGCTAGATTGAATTTTAGACAGATTGAACCAACTCATGCGATGGAAAATATAATATACAACGAATTAATTCATAGTGGATTTAACGTAGATATTGGAGTTGTAGAGAAATATTTTAAAAATAATAACGGTCAAAATGATAAGAAATTATTAGAAGTTGATTTTGTTTGTAATAAAGGTAGTCAAAGATATTACATTCAATCAGCATATTCTATCCCTGATTTAGATAAGATGAATCAAGAGATTGAATCATTAAATAAAATTGATGATTCTTTTAAAAAAATAATAGTTGTACAAGACAACATAGCTCCTTGGCATAATGAAAAAGGATACTTAATCATCAATATTTTAGATTTTTTATTAAAAGAAAATAGTTTGGAGTTTTAACATTAATATAAATATTTATGTACCGAAAGTAACAATATGGCTTGTATGTGAAGCTTATAGTGATGGAGCGATATTAATTGAAACTCCAGAGTCAATAGAATTTGCTTTAGTATTATATAAAACTGGTGAATACGAAAAATTTATTTTCAAAAAATAATTAGGAAAATATATAGTTTTTGATAATAAATCCTCAAGTTTATTGGTATCCTTTTTATTTACTTTTTTTATATTTATAGTAAAATTAATTAGTCAAAGAAAAAGGAGGCTTTTGTTATGAAATTAAATAAGTTATTTGCAGCTGGATTAAGTTTTATTTCTTTATTTAGTATAGCTAGCTGCGATGGTAAAAAAACAGTAGTAGAAGCTAATAGTACTTTAGAAATGCTAGAAAACCTTAAAGATTGTTCTAATTTTACAATAGATATTTATAATACTCGTTTAGGAGATAAAGGAAGCATCGTTTTAAATTCTTCTTATTATTTAGATGAATTAAATTCATATGGATACATATTAGATTCTAAAGCTGGTGTATATAAATTTGATATCGATAGCACTGCTGAAATCTGTGGTAATGAAATTGTAGTAAATGGAGAAACAACATATAAAAGTATCACACCGTTAGTAAATGATTTTTCTAATTTTGAATTATCATTATTAGATGATGAAATTGAAGGAAATATAAGCATTAAAGATAAAACTAATCGTGAAGCTTTCATGAAATTAGTTGGAGAAAGTACAACATATTATAGTTATATTTCTTCTTTAACAGTAACATACAATATAAAAGAAAACACTTTAACATTTGTATTAAATTATAATGATAATTTAAAAACAGATAATGGAAATGCTTATATTAAAGCTATAGTATCCGATTTTGGAACAAGTAAATCATTATTAGTAGAAAGCTACATTAAAAATGGTGGAACTTACTTTACACCTACTGAAGATATGGTTAATGTAAGAAATAAATTTAAAGGAGATAACTACACAAGATATATTTACGATAGTAGCAATAAAGTTATCGGTAAAGAATATTTTACTAAAGATTATTGGTGTACCAACTATTTTGAAGGAACTGACTATCTAGCATATAATAAAGGGTATATTTCATTAGTTAATAAATCGTATCAAGGTGTATCTTTATCAAAAGGAAGTTACTATTTCACCCCATATACTGATCCTACTCAAGAAGTAACTCCGATGTTGGTTGCTCCAGCATTTCAAGAGACAAATATGAGTGAAATCATGAATTATCCTAGTAGATTAGAAGCATTCTCATATTTAAATTTATTTACTTATGATGAAACTAATGGATATTATTTCTCTAATGACTATGCGATTACTTTAGATATGTATAAAAACTTCGGTATCTCTAATATGGGTTATACTAATGTATCTTTAGCAGGAGTTGGTATTAAATTTGGTAGTGCAAGCAATAATTATAAAACTACACTTTATGTAATTGGAAGTTTTGATTCAACACTTGCTGCTATGCCGTTTGAATTTAATGATTTTGGCACAACTCATCATGAAGGTGTTGAAAAGTTTGTTGCAAAATTATCTTAATTTTTAAAAAGAGTTAGGAAAACATATTGAAATTAAAAACCAAACATTGATTTGTTTGGTTTTTTTCTTTATAAATTTTATTAAAAAAAGAAGGGCGAACCCTTCTTTTTAGAATTTAATTATTGTCTAGTGAATTCGACACCTTCGAAGTATTCATCTTCATCATCAGAATCGTAGGATCCGATAATGTCGTGACTTGTTACGGAATCTAATCCTCCCCAGACATCGATTGTCCATGCGAGAGCTAATACCATATTTCCGTCATCATCGTAATCATATCTGATATCAAATTCATGTTGAGGAGCATCGTCACTATAAGCACCAGAATAATCGATTGCAGTGAAATCTAAGTATCCGATAGTTGTAGTAGTCCATCCGATAGTTAATGTTTCTTCAGTACCATCAACTGTAGCTTTAATTACAGCCTTATTCCGTTTATTACCGTTTTTATCTGTAATTTCGTCAGTAGTAAATTCGGCTGAATATCCGTTTGTTGATTTCCAAGTGCCTTTTAATACATCAGTAGATGTGAATGGTCCTTTTGGTAAAACATAAACATATAAATTATAGTATCCATCTTCTTTATAATAGCTTGGACCTTTAACTTGAACAGTAACTTTAATTCCTTCTTCAGGGATTTCGATATTTTGGCTTCCTTCTTTTGGAGAAATTGTAACTTTTTCAGTTACTGGATTATAATCAAATTCGATTAAATCATTTCTAGAATATTGAATATCAGTAATTGTATTATCGCTTCCTTTTGGTGAAGATTGTAATGTGAATACTGTTTCTTGACCTTGGTAGACTCTAACTGTATCAGCTGTTTCGACTTGAGTATTATTTGGATTACCATAACTTCCGTTGAAATACCAACTCCATGTCTCTGTACCTGCTTTAACATCAACTACGACGTCTTTAGTAACTGTATTAGTTGTATGGTTACCGAATGTCAATGTAGAAGTGCCATCATAAAGTGCTGTGACAGCATTTGGAAGGTTATATTGAGTGTGAGCAATAGCGTTTTGGTTACTTGAAGCGATAACGCCATATTGCCAATAATCCAATGCGCTTTCATCAATATATTTAAATGTTAATACATCGCTATCAATATCGATAACATCACCTTTAAGAATTTGGTTCTTTGAAGCATCGGTATTAACTTTAGTGTTGTTAACTCTTAATTCAGTGATATCGCTGATGAAGTATTTAGAATAATCGAATGATGGAGCATCTTCAAGTTCATCGCTATATGTGTATTTAAATGTGATGTTTTGACTTACTGTACCTTTAGCTTCTCCACCTGTTAAAAATTTATCATTTGTAAAGTCGTAAGCTGTCTTATCGTAACTTGTAACTTTATATGTACCAGTTTTAACCCTACCTGTTGCATCGAATGTTAATGATAAATCATATTCGTAGTGTCTTGTGTTGGATTCATCACTTTCATCGACATATGTCTTATATGAATCGACAACAGTAGTGAATCCTCCGCTAACGTCACTAGTAGAAGTAATCTTTAATTTAGCAAATTTTAAAGTATCTTGAATTGTGAAACTTCCTCTATATGCTTCATAGAAATCTAATTCTAATGAATAGTAGTCGTGACTATACATATTTGCCATATATTCAGCTTCTTCGGTAGTATATGACCAGTTACTTCCATATTGTGGGAAATCAGATTTACTTGAATAGATGTTATAAACCCCGCTATAAGCAGTAGATGGTTGATCATTAGAGATTCCTCTATCAGAAACTTGATAATTGCCAGTTTCAACATAAGTATCGACAACTCTTAATTGTTTGCCACCATTTTCAATAGTTTTATAAACATCTGCTAAATGACTTCCATCAGTTAAATCTTCAACAGAAGCGATAGAAGTATTGTTATTATATCTATTGAATGTATATTTTTCTTGAGTCTTTTTATTTGTGTATTCAACAGATTTAACATTATCAGGATTTGTTGTTTGTCTATCGACTCTACCTGAATCAAATAAATATGATAATTCGTTAGAGTTACTTGGTAATTTAGTTACTTGAGTTCTCTTTACATATGATTTCTTAGTTGTAGGATCGTAGAAGAACTTGTAAGTGAATCCACCTTTAAGAGCGAATCCAGCAGAGCTAGAAAGATAGATTTGAGTGAAGCATTTAAAATCGTCCATATCTGTGATTTTAAGCTCTTTAACGCTTCCATCAGCTTGATTAACTAGAAATGTTAAATTAGCTTCAGATTCAATAGCGACATCTTCAGATTCGTAGATTCCTTCGCTATTTTTAGCTAATGGAGCGACGACATCTCCTGATATAGAAACATCAGCGTTTGTTAATTTAATTTTGGCTTTAACAACTACTGGACCTTCAGGCATTGTGAAACTATATTTACCATTGATTTCGTTTTTAGCAGTATCGTTAACTGTGACTTCAACAATTTCAACATTGCTATCAGTAGTAGAGACAGTAAATTCAATTTTATCTCCAACTTTTCCACTTGTAGGTCCTTCGAATTTAACACCAGTTTGTTTTGAATATGTGATTGAGAATGTATCATCCGGTACGACTTCTCCATTATCGACGACAGTTAAATTGATAACTCCAGGATTGTATCCATCTTTATTGACAGAGATTTCTACACTACCTGCACCTTTAGCACTAACTACACCTTGAGAAGATACGAGTGCAACACTAGTGTTAGAACTCTTCCATTTAACACCTTCAACAAAATTTCCTTCTCCATCCTTTACGCTTAATGCTAAAGAATCGCCTTTATTTAATGTTGTCTTTTCTGTTGAATTTAAAATGACGAGTGATGGAAGTGTTAAATCTTGAACTGTTATTGTTATAGTAGATTGTTTATATCCAGTTTTAGTAGCAGTAATAGTTACTGTACCAGCTTTAATAGCAGTAAATTCACCTTCACTAGAATCGACAATACCGACACTTTTATCGCTACTTGTCCATTTAATACCATCTAATACGATACCGTTTCCATCTTTTGCTACGAGAGTTTGACTATCTCCGACATTAACGCTTGTATTTCCTTCGATGACGATATCAGTACTTGTATTAGTGTTTTGAGTATCGTTACAAGAAGTTAATCCTCCAACGACACTTAAACCTAATAAACAACTGACGCTTAATAAAGCAATTTTAATTTTTTTCATATTGTTTCTCCTTAAATATTGTTTCTTGGGTAGTACATATCAAGAATGATGCTTGAATATAATCTAAGTTCATCACCTGTTTCAGTTACGTCTAAATATTTTACAACATAACCTAAATCGACGGTTGAAGTAAAATTGATGACGCTAAATCTCCAAGTATTGTAAGTTGTGTAGAATTCTTGAAATTCTAAATCAAATGTGTTTTGGCCTATATCTCCTCCGTATTCAGTGTTATAACCATATAATACGCCTGAGCCTTCACTATTAAATGATAATTTAGTAGTTTTAGATTCATCTCCATCATATCTTCCTTCTCCGTAACCAGAAGCAGAGAAGTAGTCTGTAGTTTGTAAATAATCTAATACTTCACTAGATGATTCAAAACCTCTTCTAACTTTAACGACTGTTCTATAAACTAATTCATTATTTGAATTGTATATTTCTAACTTGGAATTTCCTACACTCAATCCTTCTATTGAATAAGTTCCATCGTTATCGATCCAACTAACAATCTCAGGATTAGAGACAACCGCTTGTAAACTTTGATCTGATATAGAATCGTTAGAATATGAAAGACCATATGATTTTCCTTTAGCGATTTCACATCCGACATTTAAATCGATAAAATATCCTCCAAAAGAGCCTTTACCTTGATATGTTTTTACATCGCTATATTCCTCGTATCCAGTAACAGTAACAGAAACTTTCAATAATATTGAATCTGAATTTAAGTCAACAATACTGACGATTGATGAACCTTCACTTTTTCCTAAAACATTTCCTTCGTTAGTGACCTTAGCAACTTTTTTATTGCTGCTATCGTATTTAATTACATAGCCTTTACTTGAATCAGATAAATCAATGTCGTTTTTAACAGCTAATTCATTTAAATTTAAAGAGTCACCTTTTACTAATGTCGCTTCGATACTTTTATAAGAATTTGAATTTGATTGAGCGTCACAACTAGATAAAGTTGTAACAGCAGGTATTCCTAATAAAAGAGCGCTAGATAACAATAATAAATTTAATTTTCTCATTTTTATCCTCCTTTATAATCTTATAGATTATAATTTGTTTCTTAAAATTTACTATTATAAGCATTAAATCTTAATACTATCTTAATATTAGAGTATATACAAAAAAATAAATATTAAAATAGTATTAATTTTTACTGATTTTACAATAATAATTCATAATTTAATATAAAATATTAAACTAGTTTTTGTTGGAGGTTATTTATGAAAAGATTTAACAAATTAACTGGATTATTAGTGCTCTCTTTAGTAGGTACATTAAGTGGTTGTGATACTGGAAATGTCGTTCCTGATGATAGTAGTACTGTAGCTTTAAAAACTGTATTGAGCGATTTTAATAGTGTTACATCATACGATTTAACTGCAGATATACCTTTTGCTATCAGCACAACTTATAAGGAAGGTATTTCTACAACTACATATGCTAGAGATTACGCTATCGAATATAGTGAAGCAACTGGTGGTAATATTCTTACTACTGTCGGTTACGCAAACTATGTTAGTGGTGATGTTAGTAACGTCATGAGATATTCTTACGATGATAATGGCGATATAGAAGCAGGATATATCATCGATAAAAATACTACTATTTCTGCATCAAGCAAAGTTAGTATCGGTATTAAAAAGATTGATATTCCAACTAGTTTAAAAGAAGTAGATGATAAAGGTAAAACAGTAACGAGTTATGAAATCTCTCCTGAATTAACTAGAGATAGAACATTCTTAGAAAGTATCGTCTCTAAAGCGATATATGGATTAACTTATTCTACTCTTAAAAAGTTAGGTACTATTGATACTTCTGTCATCGAAGCTGATTGTGATGGTAAAGGATTTACTGTTACAATTAAATATCAAGAAGATGAAGATACTATTGCAAATGGTGGAAAAATAACTGTTAGAGCTAGTAATTTTAATAGTGGATCTACTTTAGCTATTAAAGATTTTTTAGATGATGGTGGAGAACCTAAAGCAATTTCAAATGAAGCTAAAAAATTAAATGAATACGCTTATATGAATTCCTATAGTAGAAATGAAAAGTACGGTTATAACATCATCAATAATGTAGATCATGGATATGTGGCTATTATTTATGATGAAGAAACTGATGAAAATAAAAATTGTGCATTTATACCAGTTTATGGAGTTGATGGATTAGCTACTAATTTTTATGTGGCTTATATTGCTGAAGATGGTAGTATTGATTTAGATTTAAATGATTTAACTACGTTTAATGATAGAAATGCATTTAAAGAAGAATATGCATCACAATATTTTACAAATTTAACATATATGTACTATTATATGATTCATGGTTGGTGTGGACTCCCATATTTAGCATCTCTTTCAACGATTACAAGTGAAGATGATTTATACGTGTTAGGTGATTACACTCAACTTGATGAAGATGGCGAATATTATGGATTTATTAGTACTGAAAGTGCAATGGTTACGGATATGACAAATTATTTTCGTTGGGATAGCAGTGCAACAGCATCATACGGTACATTAATTGGAGGACTCCTTGATGTTAAAATTGAAAGTGATGATGAAGATTCTACAGTTGCAATTTACGCTTTAACTTATGATAGTTCAACTGGAGAAGAAAGCACCATTGGATACGGAAGTTACTATACTGGCTTTGGTAGCGATAAAGCTAAAGTTGATTCGGTAGATAAATTTGTTGAAACTTTATATCCTAGCTCATCTCAAGAATAATTTACAAATTTAAAAAGGTTAATATTATAAAAGGTATTAACCTTTTTAAATTAATTTTATACTTAAAAATATGCACTATTTAATATAGTTTTCTAGAAAATATTTGTTTAGTGTGTTATATTATTTCTACATTTATTTTTATAGATGTATTTATTATGCCCGGCTGGCGGAATGGTAGACGCAAACGACTCAAAATCGTTCGGAGAAATCCATGCGAGTTCGACTCTCGCGCCGGGCACCAAAATTATTAATAATCCCCATTACATTGATGTTTTTGGGGATTTTTATTTATCCTTTTTATTTATTATAAAATTATACAAACTTTCAAAAAAAGTAGTGGAAATTTTGAAAGTTTCCACGCATTGAAAGTGGAATGAAACAACGTTGATAAAATTAATTGAATTACTGAAAATATCGCGCTTTTCTTATCATATTTATTTTAAGCACCAATCTCTTTTTAAATCTAATTGTTCTGAGAAATCTTCTAACCGTTATATGTTTTACCCTTAAAGCGATTGTTTTCTTTTTAAGAGGAATTGACACATTTAAATTTTTTTTATTAGTATCTTTTCATTAAACTTATATTGCGCCGCCTAAAACCTATCCTTTCTTTGTGGTGGATATTACGAGTTTGTTTTATTTGATTCGTTAGAATGAAATGGTGGTAGATACAAACGACTCATTCAACCCCAATGACATCGTCAAGACAAACGTCACCCTAATGAAAATGGGGCTTAAGCCACTTGATGATGATGGCAAGAGGATGAAAAAGAAGGATGCCGAGGCGAAAATTGAGGCGGCAGCCAAAGCAGACGTCCCAGTTCAAATCGCTCAGAATATGCAAAACGAGATGATCCTCTTCTCGGACTACATGAAGGTGTGGCTTGAGAAGGTTAAGCCAACCGTCAGGGCCGTTACCTACACCGGATACCATTACAGCGTCTACAACGTCATCGCACCTTATTTTCAGAAGCATAGGATCTTCCTTCAGGATTTCTCACCAGAAGATATTGAAGCCTTCTACCAAGAGATGTTGGAGACTAGAAATTCAAATACGGTCATACGTTATCATGCCAATATAAGAAAGGCGTTGCAGTACGCATTCAAGAAGGGGTTCATCCTCAATAATCCCGCAGATAGGGTTGATAGGCCAAAGAAGACCATGTACGTCCATTCTTACTACAACAAGGATGAGATTGAGGAATTGCTTAAGAAGGTGAAGGGCACTGAGTTCGAATACCCAGTCACGATGGCTGCTATATATGGCCTTAGAAAGGAAGAGGTCGTCGGACTCAAATGGGACGCGATTGATTTCCAATACAAGCAACTGACGATCAAACACACGGTAACCGAAGCTATCGTGGATGGCAAAAGGGTTGAGGTTGAATCCGATACCACGAAAACCAAAAAATCATTCAGAACTCTTCCATTTGACCCAGGAGGAATCGTCGAGAACCTTCTTCTTGAGATGAAGCAAAACCAGGAGAACTGGAAGCAGGTATTCGGTAGAAGCTATGATACCAAAGATGAGGCATATGTTTACCTTAGACCCAATGGAAAAAGATATAGGACCAATTGGCTCACAATAGCCTTCAAGGATTTCCTCATAAAGAACAAAATGAGGCCAATCAGATTCCATGATCTTCGCCACACATGCGCGACGATGCTGAGGTATACTGGAGTTCCTATGGAGGATATTCAGAAGTTCTTGGGTCATCCGACAATCACGACTACTGAAGGCATTTATGCTCATTTTGATGATTCTCAACATAAGAACACAATCACAAGATTATCAGATTATCTTTCCAATAAGACCACGGATGATAAGAACGGGAATGTCGTTAAAAAGGAAATGGAAAAATAAAGAAATATCGATACAAGAGCTCATTTTTGGGCTCTTTATTTTTATGTGCATATGTGGTGTTGCTTAACTCAAAAAAATAGGTTAAAATTTTAGTTAAGAACAGGCATATTATTTTTGAATCATAAATATTTCATAATGTTATTGGCGAAGGAGAAAACAGCATATGAAATATTACAAGGTAGAAGCAAAATGCGGCCACGTTCGAAGAAATAATTATATTCTTAAGAATTTCTATATAAGAGCTGAAAGCAAGAAAGAGGCGGCGAGAATCGTTAAGGAAACACCTCGAGTGAAACACAACCATAAAGATGCAATCAGAAGCGTGAAGGAAATCACGCTCGAAGAGTATTGCCAAGGGAAAAAGGCGATGAGCGAGGACTGGTATTTCCAAGTCCATTGCAAGCAAGACCAAATCTTGCTATGCCCCGACATCTATGAGTTCACGCTTAGGGAAGACGAGGAGAAAAAAGCACGAAAAAAAGGAAACTTCAGGCACGTTAGATACGAAGCGTTGATGAAAGAGAAGATAAAAGAAATGGAAGGCGGTTATTTGTATGAATAAAAAAAGAATGGGTCAATTTCTAAGAGAATTGAGAAAGAGTAAGAATTGGAGTCAGGAGGATCTCGCAAATCAATTTAGGGATAAGTATTTCAACGTCAGCGTCAAGGCCATAAGTGACTGGGAGAACGGAAAAACAGTTCCGGAGATTGGAAAACTTTCGTTCCTGTCGTCACATTATGGAATTTCGATAGATGAGATTTTGGATGGCGAAGAAAAGAAAGAAAACAACTTTTTTGAAGAGTACGTTTTTGCGGATAAAAACTGGTATCAAAAATTTACAGACAAAGACAACATTTACGAAATTCATCAAGGGCAAAAAACAAGGGTCATAAAAAGATTCGACAAGCTTTTGAAAGATATGATCAATGGCGACGTAACCAAAAACGATGAAGCGGAATTCAAATTCCTTTTCGAGCATTTCTATGTTTTGTCAGGCTATGCCAACGATTACGTTCGCTCCGACCTGAATGACGACTATCTAAGATTGCTAGAGGCGATAAGGAACAAGCAGGCGGAGATTGCCGAATCCAACTTTGATGAGAAATATTTTGAGGTCTCGAAATTCATCGTTCCCACAGATGAATCCAATATCCGCCTCAACGAGATTATGGATGGAGTGGAACCGAATTCCTATCTCGACAAAAGGTTCAAGTCCCTCGATTGGTGGGAGAAGGACATGCTTTTGATGAGTATTCAGAAGGGCGACATCGTCTTTGACCAGTCAGGATTTGGCGCGAGCACTCTGAAACACTATGAGGAACGCTATGGCAGGGAATTCGACAAAGATGAATACGTAAGGAAAGCCGTTAGATACATGATCGACAACGGCGCATGCCTCAACTACCAGTTCATAAACATCATATCGAAAAAGAAAGAGAGACGAAGAATCATCGATCGAATCGAAGGATTATATCTGCTATGCGAGAAGCCGCTGCCTTGCTCATATATGGATGAGATGGGAACTTACACTGTATATGCGGAAAACAACCGCAAGAACCGGTTCATAGCCAATTACTATCATCAATTTAGGATAACCTTCGAATTCCTTAAGCTAAGTTTCGATGGACTCTATGATTTCTTGTGGAAATACGATCCTGATAACACGAGCGAAGAGTTGCTTTTAATTATTGCCAATGGGTTGGGCATAGATACGAATAGGGACATGAAATACGTCCAAGCAGACCTGAATATGCATTCGTACATTTTCGAGAAATGGAAGGAATACAGGGCGGAGGAGAGACGAATCGAATCCGGGTTAATCGAACTTAGCAGCCTCGAAGAAAGGCTCAAAAAAGGAGAAGCCTATTATTTTGTAGAAACGAAAAGGTTTGTCGGAGGAACCGATTTCGCGTCGATGATGCAGTGCTTCGAACATTGGAAGAGCCTCGTCTCGCTTGATGAGCTCAAGAAAATGCGCGACAAGGCGAAGACGAAGGTATTGCTTGAGAATCTGTCTTCATATTCGCTTGAAGACATTAGAGATATTTATTTGAAGGAGGAAGTGGTCGAGGATGATGAGAGAATTGAATAGCATGAATTACGAAAGCACAGGAAATTTCATAAGATCTCTTAGGACTGAAAAAGGGATAACAATCGAGCAGCTCGCAAAATACATCAGAGTGACAAAATCAGCAATATCACAATGGGAAAATGGAAAGGGTATCAAGCCTGAGATGCTTTATTCTCTATCTAGATTTTTCGACGTTAGCGTCGATGAGCTAATAGATGGGAAAAGAAACGGAGAATCCAACAACGATTTCTTCAAAAGAAATTACGATCTGTCCCTTTGCGATTTCAGAGAGGAGAAATGCGACGAGAAGTCCGGCGAGGAATACCTGTCTAGATTGAAACAAGTGAAAAGCAGGTTTTTCGCTCTGCTTAAGGATTGGGCGTTTGATGGGCTAACCCCCAACGCGAATGAAGAATTCGTTTTCCTAAGCCAATATTTCGAAAGGGACAGCAATTACCTCGTATACTTGAAATACGGCGTGGGCCACATCGGATTTTTTGGCGAGAAAGACGTCAAAGAAATCATTAGGGAAAGAATTGCGGAACTTCCTATAGATGACGAGCGAGAGATTCAATGGGAACTCCAGAAATTCTACTACGTAAAGAAGGATTGGGCGAAATTTGAACTTGTCTGCAATACCAAGAGCAACTGTCTGTTAGGAAAGTTGCTCATGGCCATGAGCCAGCCTGAGAAGGACATTCTTTTGTCCATCAATTTAAGGAGAGAGGAAACCAAAATGCAAAGCAATGGGTTTTCCGAGCACGAGGTTAAAGCGGAAAGAGATCTTACTTTGGACGAAATTGAACACACGCCTTACTTCAAAACTATGCTTAATGCAGGCTGCAACGTCATGAAGAAATACAAACTTCCATCTTGTTTGGAGAAAGAGGACCTTGATCGTCTAGAAGGGGAAAAAACGAAACCTATAAAAGATATCTCGTTGAACGATGACACTAGGCCTTATATGCAGGACATGGGAGGAAAGGGGCTGGTTGGCTCTCTACAGTATTGGAAGATGTATTCCTATGAGCAGTACCTATCCTTCATAGACAAAAGAACGACAGATTATTACAAGGCTTTGGTTAACTTCAAAGAAGATGAGCCATCAAAGTACTATGAGGCTTTAAAGAAATATTATAGAGGTGAGTAAATTGGCAATTTCAAAAGCAAAAGAAACATTCAAAAATCTAAAATTCTTCAAATGGAGCCTGTGGCTATCGCTATGCGCGTTAGCCTTAGTTCCTGCCATATATCAGACAATACGCACATTCCTCGTTTCGACGAACACATCAGCATCGGGGATAGACGTCATCGGGCAGATGGAGTGGTACGACCTTATAGATGAGACGATAAAGGCGTTCCTGATCGTCCCTTTGTATTCGATCCTCAACAAAATTTTCAAAAGCGACAAGGAGAAGGGGCCATCGTTCGTATTCAAATCCCTATTGGTCGTTTTCGTCATCTATTTTATCTTCAATATTGGGATATTTATCTACGGAAACTCATTGATTTCATTCATGAACCCGCAGGAGAACGACATCTCGGCAATAAGCTCTTATCTCAAGCTTGAGACAATTGCTTTCATGATTGGAATAATACCGTCGTTCTTTAATGTCGTGTTTGTTGTGGCAGAGAAGCCGAAGAACGTCTATATCTTCTTAGCAATACAGGTTGTCCTTGGAATAATCGCGGATTTCCTATTGATCCCATCAATGGGCGTAAACGGCATAGCTATTAGTAACATGATAACGAACTCTGTTTTGGCGATTGCTGGTTTCATAGTCTTATACTTGGAAAAGCTGATTAGGTCTGGTTTTTTCAGAATGGACGATAAGAAGGAATTCCAATCATGGCTTAAGGTAGGACTATTCTCGGGGACTCAGCAGTTCATCGACAACATCGTGTACGCGTTGATGATAGGCAAGATGGTCAACATGGTGAGTGAGCAAGGCAATTACTGGGTCGCAAATAATTTCATCTGGGGATGGTTGCTTATACCTGTCACTGCTTTGGCAGAAATCATCAAAACCGATTGCAAGGAAGAGGACAAGAAGATGATTCGTTCGAACTATTACCTGATCTCGCTGTTTATCTTTGCTTTATGGGCGTTGACGTTGCCTTGCTGGAAGCCATTCCTCGCCTACGCCGAGAGGCTTGAGAACGAAGAGCATATTTTCGAAATTTTGGTGAAGCTTGTCCCATTTTACGTCGCATACACCTTGTGCATGATCCCCGATTCAATATTCATAGGGAAGGGCAAGACATATCTCAACGCCATCAACAGCGTTCTCGTGAACTTCGTCTATTACGGCATTTGGTTCATCCTCTATAAGACGAACTCGGTCATGTTCACCATTGACGTCATCATCTTGATGTTTGGCTTCGGGATGGTGTTCCATATGATGATCTCCTTCGTTGAACAGTGGTGGTATGACAAAAGAGCAAATCGTGTAAAATCTTCTGACTATTGATGACTCCCATTTTATTTCTTAACATTTATATGGTGATAATGCTAAACTAAAAATGCTGAAAAACGCTCATTTGAAAATGTTGTTTTTC